>JAJYXA010000480.1 GCA_021791235.1 Pseudomonadota bacterium | reverse complement strand
GACAGCAGGGCGGGAATCAGATACGCCAGGGTCTTGCCGGTGCCGGTTCCCGCCTCGGCCAGCAGCACGCCGTTATCGGCGACCGCACGCTCGACCGATTCGGCCATGGCCAGCTGCTGCGGCCGTGCGCGCCAGCCTGGCAGCACCGCGGCACACGCGCCATCGGGGGAAAATATGCGTTTCAGATCAGACATTTTTGTACCGTATCCCAGGTCGGAGTGTAACATTCGGCCGGGCAGCGGCGATTCCCTCCCGCTTCAAGTTTCGTCGGCTTGCTGACGTTAGTTCAATAGATTCCGCAGATTCCGCCAATCCGACCCTGCCATGCGCGCTTTCCTGCTTTGCTTGCTGATATCGGTATTCCCGGCCGCCGCTCACGCGGTCATCGTCCAGCAGGAAATGCGTCCCGGGATCGGCGCCGGCGCCGAGTATCTGGCGGGCGAACGCAGCAAGCCCGCCGTGCTGCTGTTGCACGGTTTTTTGCAGACGCGCGAATTTCCCACCGTGGCCATGCTGGCCCGCGGCCTGCACGACGCGGGCTACACGGTATTGTCGCCCACCCTCAGCCTGAATATTCCCGACCGGAAGCAGAGCCTGTCGTGCGAAGCGATACACAAACACAGCCTGGATGACGATGTGGCCGAAATCGGGCGCTGGGTGAACTGGCTGAAATCGCGTGGCCACCGCGCCATCGTGCTGGTCGGCCACAGTTTTGGCAGTCTGCAGTTGCTGGCCTATCTGTCGTTCAAACCGGATGCGGCCGTAAAAGGCTATATCGGCGCTTCGCTGGTCGAAGCCCAGATCGGCACGGATGCACGCGCCGAACTGATCGCGCAGCTGGAAGACCGGGTACACGGCAAGCAGCGTGCGCTGCTCACCCACGCCCTGTCATTCTGCAGAAAATATCCCTCGACCCCGGAAGGCCTGCTGTCCTATGTGCGCTGGGATCAGGCACGCGTGCTGGCCGCCCTGAAGCAGTCGCCGATCGACGTGAGGCTCATCATGGGCGATGCCGACGCCATGCTGGGAGGGAGCTGGCTCAAGGCGCTGCAGCATGTCCAGACGCCGATGGCAATCGTGAAGGGCGCCAACCATTTCATGGATGGCGAGCACGAATTCGATCTGCTGGAACGCACGCTCAACCATCTGGAAGCCCTCCAGCAGCCCCTTTCCCGATGAAATGGCCTGACTCCATCCCCATCAGGCATATCGCGCTCGCATTCATCACCGGGCTGATGGTGCTGGTGAGTCTGATCGGCGGCTTTGCCGCTTATCAAACGCGTGCCGTCACGCAGAGCCTGGAACGGCAGAATCAGAACGCGGCGCGGTCCGAACTGAGTGCCGCCGTTCAGCGGCTGCTGAGCCAGACCGAGGAACAGGCTGCCGGTCTGGCGGACTGGGATGAAACCCGGCAACAACTGGTGCTGCCGGAGTATTACCCCTACTGGCGGGATCAGCGGGTTTACGAAAGCGGCATGTTGCCCAGCCGCGTTGTCCGGGTGGCGCTGTACACCCGGGCCGGCACCCCGCTTGAACCCAATCCTGAAAAAAAGCCCATGCCCGCCAGCCTGCCGGAAGGCATCTCGCCTCACCAGCCATTCATCTGGCTATCCAACGAAGCCGCGACGATTGCGCTGTATCACGCGTTTCCGGTCTACGGCGACGAGCGGCGGCAAACCCTGCTCGGCCACGGGCTGATCCGGCTCGATTTCATGCACGCCCTGCTGCGCCAGGAAACCCTTCTCTTCACCGATCGCGCCAGCGTCAGCCTGGAACTCAAGCCGGGCGAAATACTGCCCGCGTCGGAGTTGTTGTCACGCCTGAATTTCAGCGCCCGCCCCGATCCCGACCAGCTCCGCTTCCAGTCCATCCTGTCGCGCACCCTGCTCGCGCTGTTTGTGCTGCTGGTCGCTGCGGCGCTGCTGGGCTTTGCAGTGTACAACCGTCTGCTGGTGCAGCCGCTGGGACGGCTTTCGCAGGACATCGATGCCATGCAGCACGGTCGTTTCAGTTCCCATCCCTCGCGTTCGCAGGCCATGCGCATCAGCGAACTGGAGAACATCCGCCGTTCGCTGTACGCCTACCAGTTGCAGTTGCGCGAGCTGCACGGCTCGCTGGAACACCAGAACCGCGAATTCCACTCGCAGGCGCGTCAGGATGCCCTCACCGGCTGCCACAACCGGCGCGCGTATGAAGAAGACTGGGAAAGTTTCCGCCAGGAACTGAAAACCGCACCGCAGGGCGTGGCGTTCCTGCTGTTCGACTGCGACCGTTTCAAGACCATCAACGATACGTACGGCCACGCCAAGGGCGACCGCGTGCTGACCCTCATTGCCGATGCCCTGGTAATGGCGCTGCGCGCCAACGATCGCCTGTATCGCCTCGGCGGCGACGAATTCGCCACCTTCCTGTCGCGCACCACGCCCGCCCAGGCCAAGCAGATCGCGCAGCGCTGCCAGAGCCTGCTCGAAGCCTCTTCCTTCACCGATCTGGGGATCAGCGAGCCGGTCGGCATCAGCATCGGCATCGCTTTCTGCGCAGCCGATCAGCTCGAGCAGATCGACGATCTGCCCAAGCAGGCCGACATTGCCATGTATACCGCCAAACAGCCCGGGCGCACCCGCATCGCGCTGTATGGCGACGACACCGAACGGGCCTCGCAGACCCTGGTGGCGAGCCGCGAAACCAGCGCCCTGTTCCAGGCCCTGGCCACTCCGGGCATGGTCGAGCTGCATTACCAGTCCGTCCACAGTCTGCCTGGTCGCAAAGTGGGGTATTACGAGGCGCTGGCGCGCATCCGCTACAACGGCACCCTCATCATGCCGAGTGCGTTCCTGCCGGTCGTCAGCAGCCGCCGTCTGGAAACCGAATTCGATCTCGCGGTACTGCATCAGGCCGACGCCGATCTGTCGTCGGGCCAGTTGCCGGCGGGCATCGGCGTGTCGATCAATCTGTCCGCCCAGAGCATTTCGCGCCCCGAAATCGTCTCGCGCCTGCTGGAGTTGTCGCGCCACAACGCCCGCCACCCGCTGATGCTGGAAATCACCGAAACCTCGCTCATCACGCAAATGGTCGAGGTCCGCACCTATCTCGATCTGCTGCGCACCGTGAATTACCGCATCGCCATGGACGATTTCGGCACCGGCTATTCGCCGCTGCGCTATCTGGTGGATTTGCCGGTCGACGTGGTCAAGTTCGACATCTCGCTGGTGAACAAGCTGGGGCAGGACGACCGCGCCGGCCGGGTGGTGGCCGACTTCGCGCGCATGATGAGCGACGCGGGCTATGAACTGGTGGCCGAGGGGGTGGAAACCGATGCCGTGCTGCGCAAGGTCGAAAGTCTGGGCATTGCCCACGTGCAGGGCTATTTGCTGAGCCTGCCCGTTCCGCTGGCGGAACTGACCGCCAAGCCAGCCACCCAGGACGCCGGCATCACGTACAACGCCTGACGACGGGGCGTCAGTGCTTGCCCGAGCGCCAGATGGAGAAGAGTATCCCCAGGCTGTTGAAAAACGCGATCAGAAATCCCAGCAGACCGAACAAAGGCAGACCGAACAGTTGCGGGCCGCCTTCCACCGTCATGATGATGCTGGAGCCCACCACCAGCGACGCCGTCAGAATGCCCATGGTCAGCCGGTTGCTGGCGCGGTCCAGCTGATGGCCGAAATGGTCCAGCCGTTTCAGGTCG
>JAJYXA010000429.1 GCA_021791235.1 Pseudomonadota bacterium | reverse complement strand
CCAGCACCACGGCTCTCATGGCGAGCGCGGGAACACCTGCTGTTCGATCAGGCCGCAGATGATGTGGCCGATCACGATGTGTCCTTCCTGGATGTTCGGCGTACACTCCGACGGAATCTCGATGCAATGATCGACGATCCCGGTGATCGGGGCTCGCCGGTTCCCGGTCATGCCCACCGTGACCAGACCCATCCGGCGCCCGGCCTCCAGGCCGGCGAGCACGTTGGGCGAGCGGCCCGAGGTGGAAATGCCGAACAGCACGTCGCCGGCCCGGCCGACCGCCTCCACCTGGCGGGAGAAGAGGTGCTGGTAGCCGTAGTCGTTGCCGATGGCGGTGAGCACCGAGGAATCGGTGGTCAGCGCGAAGGCCGGCAGGCCGGGCCGGTCGTAAGCGAAGCGGCTGACCATCTCACCGGCCAGGTGTTGCGCGTCGGCCGCGCTGCCGCCGTTGCCCATGAAGAGCAGCTTGTTGTCGCCGCGCAGGGCCTGGACGCAGGCCTCTACCACTACCTGAATCGTCGCCGCCAATTTCTCATCGGCCAGCATGGCTTCGAGCACGCCGACGGTTTGCTGCAGCCCCTTTTTGATCGTCTGACGCATCAAACTCTCCAACTCTGCGTGCCGTGCTTGGTGAAGTGGCAATTGCTCACCTGACCCTCGAAGCGGTTCAGGGACCGGATCAGGTCCATGCGCTTGTCGGGAGGCGCGAAGAACATCATGAAGCCGCCGCCGCCCGCGCCGGAAACCTTGCCCGCGAGCGCGCCGGCGGCGCACGCCGCGTCGTAGATCTCCTCGATACTCCGATTCGACACGGTCCTGGCCGAGCGCTTCTTGCTCTCCCAGCCCTCGCGCATCGACGCGACGATGCCGGCAAAGTCGCCCTTCAACAGGCACTCCTTCATGGTCATCGCTTCGCGCTTGATCGCGTGCATGGCCTCGATGGCGACGACCGAACCCGAGCTCACATTCGCGCTCTGGTCGGCGATGATCCGCGCCGACTCGCGCGACACGCCGGTGTAGAACAGCACCAGCGAGGCCTCCAGTTCGCAGATGAAGCTGCTCTTGATGCGTAGCGGATTGATCACCGCGCGCTCGTCGGCGTAGAACTCCATGAAGTTGAAGCCGCCGAAGGTGGCGGCGTATTGATCCTGACGCCCGCCCTGCAGATTGCAATCGATGCGCTCTATCTTGTAGGCGAGCTGCGATTGCGCGTAGTCGTCCAGGGGGATGTTGAGCAGTTCCACGAAAGCCTTGAGCATCGCCACCACCAGCGTCGAAGATGAGCCCAGCCCCGAGCCCGCCGGCGCGTCGCAGAAGGTGCTGAGCTCCAGCGCAATCGGCCGGCCACCGTTGAAGCTGCGCACGACCTCCTGATACACGGCCTTGTGCAAATCGAGTTCGCCGTCCAGCGCCAGTTCGGCGCCCAGCGGAAAGCTAGTGATCTTCTGTTGGTCGGTGGACACGAAGCGCACACAGGGTTCGTCCAGGGTCTTGATCACCGCGTAGGCATAACGGTCGATGGTTGCGTTGAGGATGCAGCCGCCGTGAACGTCGCAGAAGGGGGAGACATCGGTGCCGCCGCCGGCCAGACCGAGACGCAGCGGCGCGCGCGCGCGTATGAGCATTGCGGGACCTATCGGGTGAGGAAGGCTTGTTCGCGCCCCACCTGGTCGCGCCAGTAGTCGAGCAGGTCGCGTATCGTTTGCTCGAAGGGGATTTCGGGCTTCCAGCCGGTATGGGCGGAGAACTTAGCGGTATTCGGAACCTGCAGGTCGGCGTCGATCGGGCGCAGCCGCTCGGGATCGACCTCGATGCGGATTTCGTCCTTGCGGGTCGACAGCGAAATCAGGGTGTCGAGCAACTGATCGACGCCGCAGGTGAAGGTGCCGCCGATGTTGTAGTACTCGCCGGGAATGGGATTGACCGTGACCAGCAGGTAGTAGGCCCGTACCGCATCGCGGACGTCGGCGAAGGTGCGCAAGGATTTCAGGTTGCCGACTTTCACCACAGGCGGAATCAGCCCGCGCTCGATCATGGCGATCTGCTTGGCGAAGGTGGCTTCGGCGAACACGTCGCCGCGGCGCGGTCCGGTATGGGTGAACATCCGGGTGGTCATCACGGTCATGCCGTAGGCCTCGGCGTAATAGCGTCCGAGCAGGTCCGTGCCCACCTTGGAGATTGCGTAGGGCGAGGCCGGGTGGAAGGTGCATTCCTCGTCGATCGGCAGCTTTTCCTTGGGCACCCGGCCGAACACCTCGGAGGAAGCGCAGACGTGCGTCACCGCCTTGATCCCGTTCAGCCTAAGGGCCTCCAGCACGTGGGCCGTTCCCTGGATGTTGGTCTCCAGGGTGTCTAGCGGCGAGTCGAAACTGGTCTTGGGATAGCTCTGTGCCGCCAAGTGAAATACGTAATCGGGCGCCGACTTGGTCACCACATCGTTGATCGAGAGGTAGTCGCGCAGATCGCCGTAGAGCAACTGGACGCGGTCCTTGGCGTTGATGCGCGGCACGAGATGATCGATATTGTTCAGCGGGCTGCGCCAGCGGCACATGCCGTAGATATCCCAGTCGGTTTTGTCGAGAAGGAAATCGGCCAGATGGGATCCCACCATGCCGGTGATGCCGGTAATCAAAGCGCGTTTCTTTGCCATGTTCAAGCCACCCAAACGGTAAGCGCGGATTTTATGAGCGTATCCGCTTTGAAGCAATTCAAACGGAAAATTCGATCTGGGCCGCCTGACGGATGGTCCGGGGAGGCCGGCCCAGGACGGCCGGCAGGAAGGCCGAATCCATGTTGATCGTCTTGGGACGATTCAGAAAAAAATCCTCCGCCGGTTCGATCACCGCGTACTCCAAGTCCGGCAGCGCCGTCTCCTTGAGCAGGGCAGCCAGATCCCGTCTGGAGAGCAGTTCCGGCCCGCCGAGGTTGACCACCGGCGACTCGATCCCGGGCCAGCGCTCGCGCATGCGGATGACGGCCTCGACCACATCCTCCCGATGCACCACCCTGCGGTTGAATGGGTGGAAGACTTCCGCCTTGCGTCCCGTCCTGGCGCACTCCGCGAGGTAGCCGGTGTATTTGTCCTCCCTGGAAAAAACGTAGGAGAGCCGGAAGGATTTGAACCGGGCGTGTCCCAGGAACGACCGCTCCACATCCGCCTTCATCCGGGCGTAATCGCCGGCGGGATTCATCGGCGCCGACTCGTCTATCCGCTGCTCCGCCGCGCCATAGACCGTGTCGCTGGAAAAGAACAGCACCCTTGCCCGGCGCTCCAGGCAGCGCTCGATGAATCGGCCGGTGCCCGTGACATTCACCGAGTAGGCGAACTCACGCTGATTGGCGCACACGTCGGGCGAGGAAATCGCCGCGGCCAGCACGACCAGATCATTCTCGCGGATCAGCGAATAGTCGAAGTCCTCGGGTCGGCCGAGATTCAAAACGACGGCACCGGGACGCGGAGCGGTCGAGGTCGCCCATACCTGCGGATCCCCCGCGAGCCGGGCCATGATTCGTTTGCCGATATAGCCGCTAGCGCCGACGACGATCATAGACATTCGAATTTCAGATCCAAATTTAAAGCAGGGAAATATAGCTGGACTGTGTTAAATAAATTCCCCTTGCTGCCGATAACAAGACCACAGTGTCTTGTGAGGGGGCGAAATGGAACTTCTCGATGATTTTGACGAGTACCT
>JAJYXA010000552.1 GCA_021791235.1 Pseudomonadota bacterium | reverse complement strand
GCCGCTCCTGTACAACGACGACCGCGCCGTCATTGAGGCCGCGCTGATTGCCAAAACCGCCACGCCGGGGCACCCCGCGGCGGCGGCGACCTCGGGACTGGCCAAGGTGCTGTGGCTGAAAAAGCGCCTCGGCCTCACCGGCGCGCGGCTCTACCTCAACCAGGCCGACTGGCTGTCGGGCCTGCTGACCGGCCGCGTCGGCATGACCGACTACCACAACGCGCTGAAAATGGGCCTCGACCTCGACGACCTGAAATGGCCGGCCTGGGCGGAATACCTAGCCGACATCGACTACCTTCCGGTGCCGGTCGCGCCCGGTTCGCGGCTCGCCACCGTGTCGCGCCCGCGGGCGCGCTACCTCGGCATCCACCCTGGCTGCATGGTGCACGCCGGCACCACCGATTCCATCGCCGCCTTCCTCGCGGCCGGCGTGAACCAAAGCGGCGACGCCGTCACCTCGCTCGGCAGCACCCTGGTGCTGAAGCTCCTGTCCGACACCCGGGTGGAATCCACAGGGCACGGCGTCTATTCACACTGGTTCGGCAGCCGCTGGCTGGCGGGCGGCGCCAGCAACGCCGGCGGCGCGGTGCTGCGGCAGTTCTTCGACGACCGCCGGTTGGCCGCGCTGAGCGAAAAAATCGATCCGACCGTCGCCAGCCCGCTCGATTACCAACCGCTGCCCAAACCCGGTGAACGCTTCCCGGTCAACGACCCGCAGCTTGCGCCTCGCCTGACGCCGCGCCCGGCCGACGACGCCGAATTCCTGCACGGCCTGCTGGAAAGCCTCGCCCGCATCGAGGCGCGCGGCTACGGCCTGCTGGCCGAACTGGGCGCCACGCCCGTGCGCCGGGTCGAGACCGCCGGCGGCGGCGCCCGCAATCCCGTGTGGATGCGCATCCGCCAACGCCTGCTCGGCGTGCCGGTCGCGCGCGCCGCCCATACCGAAGCGGCATACGGCGCCGCGCTGCTGGCACGCGACGGTCTGCGGCGCTTCGCTTCAATCCCGCCGTAAAGCCTGCCTCCGGCTGCAATCGCCGGAGATTTGTCCTATGTTGAGGTTAATCACCGCGCTGCGGACGGGACGCTTGAACCGCGATTGACTCCATCTCGCTCCGCGGCGAGCCCCTGAGGGAGGCCGCCATGTATGCACCTATTCGCGAAACACACACACCCGACCCGAAATGCTGTTTCTGCGGCCTCAGGCCGCGCCGCACAAGGGGCAACGATGCGCTGCGCCTGGTGATCGTCGTGCTGCTTCTGCTGCCGATGGTTCTGATGCTTTAGTCCGCTCCGCAAGCTTTCGGCCCCTCCTACGGCGGCAAGAAGCAGCGCCCTCGCCGCGACACCGGGACAAATCTCATCCGTCAGCGGACCTCGACAAATTCCAGGGTGTTTGCATCCGGATCCCGGCAGAACAGCGCCGCGCGGCCGGACTTGCTGACGGTGTATTTCACGCCCGCCGCATCGAGGCGGCTTTTCAGTGCGTCCATGTTCGCAACCGCCAGCGCAATGTGGCGGTCGCGGCCGCCGTGCTCGGGGCGAACCGAGCCCGCGTCTGGATTGGCCAGCGCCATCAGGTGCAGCTGCTGGCCGCCGCCCAGGTCGTACCATTCGCCGGGGTACGGCAGGTCGGGGCGGTTCGGATATGGCCGCAGGCCCAGCACCGATTCGTAGAAGGCTTTGGCGCGCGCCAGATCGGAAACCAGCAGGCCGGCGTGCAGCAGGGCGGTGACTTCAGACATGGGGTTTCCCTTTCCTGTCGTCTTCCATGTGGCCGGAAAACAGGCTGGCGGTGATGATCATGGCGGCGCCGATCCATTCCTGCGCGCCCATGCGCTCGTTGGACAAAAAATAGGCCGCGACGGCCGCGACGACCAGTTCGAACAGGAAGATGACGATGGCCTGGTTGGCCGGCACGCGCGCCAGGCCGTATTGCACGGCGTAGGTCATGCTGCCGATGGCGAGGCCGACGCCGAGCAGCAGCAGCCAGGTGGCGGTTTCGGCATCCGCCATGAAATCGAGTTCGGCCGGCTTGAGCGCCAGGCCGATCACCGTCAGCACCGCCACCCCCGCCCAGATCGACACCGCCTTGGCACCTTCGGTCACGCCGTCCAGATGGCGGCTGATGACGTTGCTGGCCGCGAACATCACGCCCGCCGACAGCCCCAGCCATTCGGCGTAGTTGCGGGGCAGCGGCCAGTCGCCGGCCTGCCACAGCATCGCCAGCGCGCCGCCCGCCGCCAGCGCCATCACCGCCCAGCCTGCGCGGTTGAGTTTTTCGTGCAGCAGGAATCGCGCGAACAGCACGGTCCACATGGGCGACAGATAAAACAGCAGCAGCACCCGCACCACTTCGCCTTCCAGCACCGCCAGCACATAGGCCAGATTGGTCCAGCCCGCCGCCAGGCCAAGTGCAGCGAGCCACAGCCAGTGCCCGCGCGCCGCGCGCAGCGCACGGCCGTGCAGCCAGCCCAGCAGCAGCAGCGGCGTCGCATAGGAAAACAGGCTCGACGCGATGCCGCCCACCCCGGCCTGATCCAGCAGGCGATAGGGATACCAGATCAGGCCCCACAGGGTGGCGGCATAGACCAGGCTGCTGACGGCAAAGGTGCGCTGCAAGGGAATCGACGGCATGGGGCTTTATAATGCGTGGCTTAGTTAAATTCCGTGCTGCAATGAATCCGCGTCTCGAACAACTCCATCCCTATCCGTTTCAAAAGTTGCGCGAGCTGTTCGCCGGGGTGACGCCGAGTCCCGCGCTCGCGCCGATCAACCTGTCGATCGGCGAACCCAGGCATCCGACGCCGCAGTTCATCAAGGACGCGCTGGTCGCCGGGCTCGGCGGGCTGGCGAATTATCCCATCACTCAGGGCTCGGATGCGCTGCGTGCCGCCATTTCCGCGTGGGCCGAACGCCGTTACGGCGTGAAACTCGACCCCGCGACCGAGGTGCTGCCGGTGAACGGCTCGCGCGAGGCCCTGTTCGCCTTCGCCCAGGCCAGCGTCGATTCCAGCCGCCACGGCCGCCGCGTGGTCATTTCGCCCAACCCGTTCTACCAGATCTACGAAGGCGCGGCGCTCCTGGCCGGCGCCCGCCCCTTCTTCCTCAACACGCTGCCGGAAAACGATTTCAAAATGGACTGGTCGCGGGTGCCGGACGACCTGTGGGAGCAGGTCAACCTGATTTACGTCTGCTCGCCCGGCAACCCCACCGGCAAGGTGATGTCGCTTGCCGACTGGAAGGAATTGTTCGACCTGTCCGACCGGCACGGCTTCGTCATCGCGGCCGACGAGTGCTATTCGGAAATTTATTTCGAGGAAGGCAAACCGCCGCTCGGCGCATTGACCGCCGCCCAGCAGCTCGGCCGCGGGCTCAAAAACCTGATCGTGTTCAACTCGCTGTCCAAGCGCTCCAACGTGCCCGGCCTGCGTTCCGGCATGGTCGCGGGCGACGCCGAGTTGATGAAGCCCTTCCTGCTCTATCGCACCTATCACGGCAGCGCGATGAACCCGGCGGTGCAGGCCGCAAGCCAGGCTGCGTGGAACGACGAGGCGCACGTGATCGAGAACCGCCGCCAGTACGCCGAAAAGTTCGCCGCCGTGATGCCGCTGCTGAAGGACGCGCTGGCTTTCGATGCGCCCGACGCCGCCTTTTATCTTTGGGCGCGCGTGCCGGGCGGCGACGACGCCGCGTT
>JAJYXA010000091.1 GCA_021791235.1 Pseudomonadota bacterium | reverse complement strand
AGAAACTGGTCTGGTGACCGAAGTGGACACCGGCTTCCAGCATTTGACGCATGGTGACAGACATGAAAATCTCCTAAAGGGTTGAGCCTCCACCCGTCAGCAGCCGCGCGTCGTCTCAGTCTGAACGCGCCGCCACCCTTTAATGACAGGTGTGCGAATTTGTCCGAACCATTTCGGACAGCCCGCGATTCTAATTCGAACGGGCACTTATTTCAAGGCGCCCGGCTGCGGCAGGGCAATCTCCAGCCACACCGCCAGCCCGCCACCGGACCGATCCTGCAGGCTGACCGCCCACCCTTGTGCGGCCGCCAGCTGGCGCACGATCGCCAACCCCAGCCCGGACCCGCCGGTGGCGACGTTGCGCGAGGCCTCCATCCGGTAGAACGGGCGGAACACGGCTTCCTGTTCCGCCACCGGAATCCCGGGTCCGCGGTCGAGCACACCGATGCGACACACCCTTTCCGCCGCCTCGGCACGCAGCGTCACCGGCTGGTCACCGCCATAGCGCAGGGCGTTTTCCAGCAGGTTGGCCAGAATACGGCGCAAGGCGCCGGCAGGGACCTCGAGTGCGATATCGGCCGCCTCGACCTGAACCCGCTCTGCCGCACCGGGGGTGGCCCGCACCAGATCGGCCAGCAGATCGGACAGCACCACCTGCCGGGCTGCTTCATGGCCGAAGCCGCGCGCGAGTGTCAGCACGTCGCCAATCAGGCGGTCCATCGCCTCGATGTCGCCCTCCACCTGCGCCGCCAGTTCCGCACTCGGCTTCTTCACCAGCATTTCCACCGCCAGGCGCAGCCGTGCCAGCGGGGTGCGCAGGTCGTGCGACACGCCGGCCAGCAGCACGGTTCGGGCGGCCAGCAGGTCCTCCACCTGTTTTGCCATGTCGTTGAAACGGCGGCTGAGGGCGGCGATTTCACGCGGGCCGGTTTCGGGCAGGCGCTCCGGCGCCTGCCCGCGCCCCAGGGAAGTGACCGCCTGCTGCAGCCGTTGCAGCGGACGGATGGCGCGACGCGCCAGCCACCAGGCCGCAAGCAGGGTCAGCAGCGCACCGCCGGCCAGCGAGGCCAGCAGGGCGTGAACCGGACGCGGGCCGATGCGGCTATGGGGGAATCCCACCGAGAGGTGCCCGTCGCCGGCAGGCAGCGACACCCAGAACCATTCCTCGCCCCGGATTTCCTCGCGCGAAGTCGTGACCGGCTCGCCCGCCCGCGCGCTCAGGGACGCCACCAGAAAGTGCAGATAGGGTTCCCGCCACGAGGGCGGCGCGGCGTTGTGCGGCGGCTCGGCGCGCAGCGCCAGCGCGTGCGAACGCGCCAGTTCGATTTCGAAAGCGGGGCGGGTGACGGGCGGCAGCTCGCTCCAGGTCTGCACCGACAGCGTCATCAGGCCCGCGAGATCGGCCGCCGATCGGCGCGCCATCGGCAGCATCAGGAAGTAGGTGATTGCCGACGCCACCAGCAATTCGAAAATGATGAAGAACACCACCAGCAGCAGCGCATTCTGCTGCGTCAGGCTGAGGCGCGACGACAGCCTCACGCCTCGCCGCCGCGCGGATTGAACAGGTAGCCCTCGCCGCGCACGGTGCGGATGTAGACCGGCTCGCTGCTGTCGGGCTCGATCTTGCGGCGCAGCCGGGTGACGCGGGTATCGACGCTGCGGTCGAACGGATCGCGCTCGTAGCCTTTCAACATGTCGATCAGCGTGTCGCGCGACAGCACCCGCAGCGGGTGCTCGATGAAGATGCGCAACAGGGCGAATTCGGCGGTCGACAGTTTCACCTCGACGCCGTCGCGGGTGAGCCGGTGGCTCGCCGCATCCAACTGAAACGGTCCGAAGGTGGGAAGCGCGGGCTGCGGGGCAGGCTCGGCCTGTCCCTGGCTGC
The DNA here is from genome assembly GCA_021791235.1 of Pseudomonadota bacterium. The sequence continues at coordinate 1,825 of JAJYXA010000091.1, read as the reverse complement.
GCCGCAGCAGCGCACGCAGCCGGGCCAGCAGTTCGCGTGGGCTGAAGGGCTTCGCCAGGTAATCGTCGGCACCCATTTCCAGCCCGACCACGCGGTCGACTTCCTCGCCGCGCGCCGACAGCATGAGAATGGGCACGTTCGACTGGCTGCGCAGGCGGCGCGCCAGCGACAGCCCGTCCTCGCCGGGCATCATCAGGTCGAGCACGATGGCATCCGGCATGCCGCGCTCCAGCGTCTGCCACATCGCCGCGCCGTCCATCGCCGTCTCCACCGCAAAACCGCTGTCCCCCAGGTAGGCTTCCAGCAGGGAACGCATGCCCGGGTCGTCGTCCACCACCAGGATGCGTGACGCGCCGCCCTCCGTCATGGCGTACCTCGGGCAGCGGTTTGGAAATCGGGCTTGAACGGTTGCATCATGCGGAATCTGGACCTTGGCAGCAGGGCGGGTTGCGGTTTTCGGGCGATTCGGTGCGCCACCGCATGCAGCGATGACAGTAACGCCCGGTGCCGTTTATCCTACTCCAGAACAGGGCCATTCCTGACCGTCTGTCACAAACGGACACACACTGACACGCAGCGCCATCCCGCTGACATCGCGCAGCGACACACCCACCCCACAATGCATTCCAGCCGCAATTCCGCGGTCCCGACCGAAACCCGAACCTGAACCTGCCATGAGTCTGTCACGCCTGAACCTGATCCTTGTCCCGTCCGTCCTGGCCCTGGCCTCGCCGGGCTGGGCCGAGGCGCGTCAGTCCAACGCAAAAGCCACGCAGCCCCGTCCCCTCAACCTGTCCTTGCCGCGCGACGTCCTGCACGCCCCCGGTGCTGGCCAGGTCGACGAGACGGTGCAGCGCAATCTGCGCGCGCCCGCACCGCTTCCGGGCAACACGCAGGCGCCGGCCACCCTGCGCTATGGCGCCGGCTATGAGCATCGCCAGCAGGAAATGGGCGGCGCGGCGACCACCGGCGGCGGTGCTGGTGCCGGTGCCGGCTCGGCAGCCGGTTCCGGGCGGCGGGGTCGGTAATCTCAATTCACAAGGAGTGCAATGATGAAATCGCTGAAAGTTCTTTCCCTGGTTCTGGTGACTGCCGGTCTCGCCAGCGGCGCGGTCCATGCCAAAGGCGGCATGGGCGGCGGGATGGGGGGTGGCATGGGCGGCATGGGCATGGGGAATGGCGGCATGACCAGCCCTGACACCGCCCAGCGCAAGGAAACGCGTACCCAGAGCCGCGACGAGAAGCGCATTCAGAAGCGTGATGGCAGTTCTGCCGGCGAAGCACAGCGCAACCAGATCCGCACTGAAACCCGCGAGCAGATCCGCAGCGAAGGAGCCTCACCCGCGGGCCAGTAAGCGCGCAAGCAGGGTCCGGCGCATCCGGCCGGGCAACGGGACGCCCCAGCGCGTCCCTTTTTATCGCCCACGACAGGCACATGGTTTTTCCGGCGCCCACCGGGGCGCTAGAATGCGGCTTTAATTCCCCCAGCCTTTACATGACTGTCACCATCAAAACCGGCGCCGAAATCGAGGGCATGCGCGTGGCGGGGCGACTCGCCTCGGAAGTGCTCGACTACATCACGCCCTTCGTCAAACCCGGCGTCACCACCGGCGAACTCGACCGGCTATGCCACGATCTCATGGTGAATGTGCAAGGCACGATCCCGGCGCCGCTGAACTACGCGCCGTCCGGCCACACCCCCTACCCCAAGTCGATCTGCACCTCGGTCAACAACCAGGTCTGCCACGGCGTGCCGGGCGACAAGGTGCTGAAGAACGGCGACATCGTGAACCTCGACATCACCGTGATCAAGGACGGCTGGCAC
>JAJYXA010000593.1 GCA_021791235.1 Pseudomonadota bacterium | reverse complement strand
CATGCCCTGCAGGTCGCGCAGCTCGAGCGCGAGCATTTCGTCGTCCCAGCCGGCGTTCATCGCCAGCTTGTTGTCGGCGATGACGTAGGCGCGGCGCTGCGCTTCGGTGAGGTGCGCCAGACGCACGCACGGCACTTCGGCCAGCCCCAGTTTGCGCGCGGCCATGACGCGGCCATGCCCGGCGATGATTCCGCCGTCGGCGTCGATCAGCACCGGGTTGGTGAAGCCGAACTCGCGGATGCTGGCGGCGACCTGGGCGATCTGCTCGTCGCTGTGGGTGCGGCTGTTGCGCGCGTAGGGGATGAGGGCGTCGAGCGCCAGGGTTTCGATCTGCATCAGGTTTCCTTGTGTTGCCGTTCGCGGCGTTTCATGGTTTCGGCCATTTCGACCAGGATGGATTCGGCCGCTTCGTCGAGCGCGACGTGGGTTTCTTCCAGCGTTTGCAGCGGGTAGATGACGGGCGCGATGCGGTCGGCGAAGGTTTCGAGCAGGCTGCGCAGCGTGGCGCTGTAGTCGTTGAGCACGAAGTCGACGACTTCCTTCTGGATCAGCCGGCCGACCACCTCGTCGCGCTCGGCTTCGCGGATCTCGGCTTCGGCGGCCTTGATGCGCGCCTCGGCAACGGCGCGCACCCGCCGCGCCTTGTCCATGCTTAGATCGCCGCCGGGTTGCCCCGCCTGCGGGCTGTGTTGGCCCGCTGTGACCTTTTCTGCGGCCTCCTGGGCATGCCTATCGGCCACGTCCTGCCGGCCGCCCTGTGTGCCGCCCAGTTGCGCCAGGCTGGCCTCGACGTCGACTAGGTCGCCATCCATGACGATCCGGCCGGCATCGGCCCAGCGCTTGACGGTGGAGCGGTTGACCGCGCGCCCCATGTGCCCTGCCATGCGGCGCGCGAATGCGGCCTGGCTTTCGGTGGTCACAGGTCGCCCCCTTCTGGCTTGGCCAGCACCATGTCGGCCGCGCTGACGACATGGCTGCCGAGGATGGCCTCGCAGCCGATGGCCTGCCCGCCCTCCTCCGCATAGAAGTGGGTACCGCCCGCCACGCCGTTGCGGATGGCCGCGTGGATGCCGTCGGCGCCGAAGGCTTCGCGCAGTTCGTCGATCCAGGCGGCGACGGTGGGCATGGTTTGGCGCAGGGGTTTGGGTTTTTGTTGGCTCATTTCCGGCTCCCCACGGCACCCACGGCATGCCCCCACGGCATTTTCGACTCCAACCCTTTGATTCCACTCACACCACGGCACCCACGGGGTGTTATGCGTATACGCGAGAATGTGTGCATGCGGATTAATCCTCCAAAATGTTCATGCGCGTCCGTGCGCGTTATGCCGTGGGTGCCGTGGGGTAAGTGGTGGCGCGGGTTTGCGGCCTGTTTTGCCGTGGGGGCTACCCGTGGGTGCCGTGGGGAGTTCACCGTGCCTCCAGCGCGTTTTCGAACGCGAAAAAACATTCGGTGAGCCATTCGGCCTTGCTGCCGAAGCGATCGCGCACCAGGTCGTGCTGGCGGCTGGCGGGCGGGGCATGCTTGAGCGCGTCGGTCATCGCCTGCATGCCGGGCACGACCATCTTGCGGTTCTTGGGCCGCTTGTCGGTCATCGTCACCCAGGTGGCCTCGGACTTGCCGGCGGTCCACCCGGCCTGTTTGGCGATGTAGTTGAGGAAGTGGTTGGCCGGCCGCGGACGGAATTCGCCCTGGCGCTTGCACCAGTCCTCATAGACGCGGTATAGGTGCGACCCCAGGCATGGGCAGAACGGGATCGGCTCGCCGTCGCGGCCGTCGATTTCCAGCCGCCCCCACTCACGCAGGAAGCGCTCCTCGCTGCCCATGCCGAGGTCGATCAGATCCTGCTTGGCTTCGGTCATCGGCGGCTTGGTCCAGGGGCGGAAGTCGCCCAGGTCCAGGTTGAGCAGGTAGTCGTGCAGCGCGGCCACGCCGCCGTTGGCGATCTCTTCGTTGACTTCAGCGAAGAATCCGTCGTCGGGCTTGGGCGGGGTGAAGATGACGCAGTGACGGCGGTCGTCGTTTTCCAGCGCGAGCGGCTGCCGCTCGTTCGACAGGAACACGATGTTCATCTGGTTCTTTTCGGTGTGGGCCGCGACATTCTTCGGGTTGACGCGGATGGTGTTGCCGGTGATGAAGCCCTTCAGACGGTTTTTGACGTGGTACATCTCGACCTTGGCCATCACCTCGTCGCCGACGATGAACAGCTTTTTCTCAGCCCAGTCGGCGTTGAACTTGTCCTCAAGCGCGTCCTGCCCCAGCACGCGGCCGTAGATGCCGTATATCTCGCACACCGCCTCGAAAAACCGCGATTTGCCGGTGCCCTGCGGACCATGGATCACGATGGCCGAATGCATCTTCGCGCCCCGATGCTGGATCGGGTAGGCCAGCCACTTGAGTATCCAGTCGTAAATCGCCCGCGCGTTCGGGTCGTTGCTGCACAGGTAGAACAGCAGCTCGAGCAGCATGGTGCACTTGCCGCGCTTCGGCACCGTCGGCCAGCCGCCGAACAGGTTGCAACGGATCGACTTGTCCGCCTCGGTGGGGTCGAATCCGATTTCGTTGTCGCGCGCCACGCGCCAGCCCGGATGCTTTTTCAATTCATCCCAGCCATGCGACGGCAGCAGGTTCAGCACGTCGTCCTTATGCACCAGCCGACGCTCGACGCCATCGAACAACACCTTGCCGCCCATGCCGTAGGTGCTCCAAAACCGCGCCGCCGCTTCGTCGATGGAAAGCCGCGGCGGCATGGCCTGCGTTTCCCCGCCCCCCTCAGTGATGGGCCCCGCCGCGCGCACGTCCGGCGCGTGCCACTTCAGGTCCAGCAGGTGGGCCTCGATCTGGCTGCGCACCGCGTGCAGCCCTTCGATCGCGTGGAGGTCGTTGAAGTCGGTGATCTTCTTGCCGGCGCGGTCGACGGCGAACACCGGCGCCAGGTGCGAACCGCTGACGGCGACGGCGGCATTCTGCGCGGAGGTGACGCCGGGGTTGCCGTCGGTCAGGTAATCGTCATCGGCGCAGATCAGCAGCCTGGCGCGCTTGTAGTGCTTGTGCAGCGCGCCGGCGACGTGCACCAGGTTGCCGGCGTCGAACGCCACCGCGACCGGCAGGCCGGTGGCTTCGTGCAGCGTGGCGGCGGTGGCGTAGCCCTCGGCCACCAGGCATATCCACGACGGCAGCCCGCCGATCAGGTGATAGTGCCCCTGCTTGGCGAGGCCAGCCGGGAAGTATTGTTTCTCCAGTTTGGTGCCGCGATTCTTGCCGCGGATGATCTGCAGCCCATGCACCGTGCCGCGCGCGTCGGTCATCGGCACCACCATCGTGCCGTGGCCGTTTGGGTCGAATCGCACCCCGTGAGCCCCCACGCCCTTGCGCACCAGGTAGTCCGACTCGCCGGTCGGCACATACGCCGCCCACACCCGCGCCGCCTCACGCGCCGCCCGCCGCGCCTCGTCCTCGCGCATCGCCTTCATGCGCTTGAGGTTCTCGGCCTGGCGCGCCTTCATCGCCGCGCGCAGATCCGGGTCGATGGTCATGGCCTTGCCGTCGCGGTTCAGCTTCACCGCCTGCTTGCCGGAGTCGGTGCCGTGATAGATGCCATAGGCGCCGACGATGTACGCCGAGCCATCGATCACGATTTAGTTCAGCCAGTACCAGCCGCGCTTCTCGCGCCCGCCGTCCTCGATGTGCACGCGCCGGGGCCGCGGCGTTCC
>JAJYXA010000273.1 GCA_021791235.1 Pseudomonadota bacterium | reverse complement strand
TTGGCGTCTTCGATACGGCCATCGGCGCCGACCTTGATCTGCAGCTTCATCACGTCGCCGCAGGCGGGCGCGCCGACCATGCCGGTGCCGACACCCTCGTCTTCCTTGGCGAAGGAACCGACGTTGCGGGGGTTTTCGTAATGGTCCAGTACTTTTTCGCTGTAAGACATGGTGGTTCTCCTTTACTTCAACTTAGTGTGCAGCCCACTGCACGGAATTCAGATCGACGCCTTCCTTGAACATTTCCCACAGCGGGGAAAGCTCGCGCAGCTTGCCGATTTTCTCATGCAGGAGCTTGATGGCGTAGTCGACTTCTTCCTCGGTGGTAAAGCGGCCGATCGAGAAGCGGATCGAGCTGTGCGCCAGTTCGTCGCTGCGGCCCAGTGCGCGCAGCACGTAGGACGGCTCCAGGCTGGCCGAGGTGCAGGCGGAACCGCTTGATACCGCCAGATCCTTGATTGCCATGATCAGCGACTCGCCTTCGACGAAGTTGAAGCTGACGTTGAGGTTGTGCGGCACGCGCTGATCCATGTCGCCGTTCAGGTGGACTTCCTCGATGTCCTTGAGGCCGTTGTAGAGGCGGTCGCGCAGCATGCGGATGCGCTCGTTCTCGGTCGCCATTTCCTCACGGGCGATGCGGAAGGCTTCGCCCATGCCGACGATCTGGTGCGTGGCCAGCGTGCCCGAACGCATGCCGCGCTCGTGACCGCCGCCGTGCATCTGCGCTTCCAGGCGGATGCGCGGCTTGCGGCGCACGTACAGCGCGCCGATGCCCTTGGGACCGTAGGTCTTGTGCGCCGAGAACGACATCAGGTCGACCGGCAGCTTGGTCAGGTCGATCGGCATCTTGCCGGTGGCCTGCGCCGCGTCGACGTGGAAGATCACGCCCTTTTCGCGGCAGATCCTGCCGAGCGCCTCGAGGTCCTGGATCACGCCGATTTCGTTGTTGACCGCCATCACCGAAGCCAGCACGGTGTCGGGGCGGATCGCGGCGCGGAATTCGTCGAGGTCGAGCAGGCCGTTTTCCCTGACGTTCAGGTACGTGGCCTCGAAACCCTGACGCTCCATTTCACGCACGGTGTCGAGCACGGCCTTGTGCTCGGTGCGCACGGTGATGATGTGCTTGCCTTTGGTGCCGGCATAGAAATGGCCGGCGCCCTTGATGGCGAGGTTGTTCGATTCGGTGGCGCCGGAGGTGAACACGATTTCCTTGGGGTCGGCGCCAACCAGCGCGGCCACCTGAGCGCGCGCTTCTTCCACTGCCGCCTCAGCCTCCCAGCCATAGGGGTGCGAGCGCGACGCCGGGTTGCCGAAATGCTCGGTCAGGTAGGGGATCATCTTGGCCGCCACGCGGGGATCGACCGGGGTGGTGGCGGAGTAATCGAAATACAGTGTTTTCATCGTTTTGCCCTGATTGAATCGTTCAAGCGGCCAGCGTCATCTTCGATGCGCGGCGGTCCTGCAGCACCTTTTCCTTGCACTCGTCCTGCTTGGCCACCAGCGAGGCCAGCGTCACGTTGTCCAGATAATCATAAATATGGGCATTCAAGCCCATCCACAAGTCATGTGTCAGGCAACGGTGCTCGTCGTGGCAGTTTTCCTTGCCGCCGCACTGGGTCGCGTCGATGGGTTCGTCCACCGCGCGGATGATGTCGGCCACGCTGACGTCGTCGAGCGCCCGGGCAAGGTAATAGCCGCCGCCGGGACCGCGTACGCTTTCGACCAGTTCATGTCGGCGCAGGCGGCTGAAAAGCTGCTCCAGATACGACAGGGAAATGTCCTGACGCTCGCTGATGCCGGCCAGCGTGACCGGATTTTTGCCGCCGCGCAGGGCCAGATCCAGCATGGCGGTGACGGCGAAGCGGCCCTTGGTGGTCAATCTCATGACTCATTCTCCTGAAATTTCGCCCGAACTATAAAATTCCCGAGCATTTCAGTCAACTATTGCTTACCTTAGCAATTTAGTCAACTATTTTGTTCAGATAATTCGGGTCAAAATCGTCCGGTTTATCCTGCCCTGCCGGCATCTCGGCGCCCAGTTTCTGCAACTGCGCCAGGATCAGTTCCAGCCGGTGGTCGATGTGGGCCGAATGGTCGATCAGGCCGTGGATCGCCTTCACCACCGGGTCGTTCATGTCGGACGAAATCGCATAGGCCGAGAAGCCCAGTTTTTCGGCCTGCTGGTTGCGCTGCTTTTCTGCCGCGCTGTCCAGAATACGTGCGGGAATGCCCACCGCCGTCGCGTTGTCCGGCACGTCCTTCACCACCACGGCATTGGAGCCGACCCGCGCGTTGGCGCCGATGGTGATCGGACCGAGGATCTTGGCGCCCGCGCCCACCACCACGCCGGGCATCAGGGTGGGGTGGCGCTTGCCCTTGTTCCACGAGGTGCCGCCGAGCGTCACGCCGTGATACAGCGTGCAGTCATCGCCAATTTCCGCGGTCTCGCCCACCACCACGCCCATGCCGTGGTCGATGAAGACGCGACGGCCGATGGTGGCGCCTGGGTGGATCTCGATGCCGGTGAGCCATCGCCCGATGTGCGAGGTGAAGCGCGCCAGCCACTTCCATTCCATGCGCCACAGCTTGTGCGCGAGGCGGTGGATGACCATGGCGTGGAAACCAGGGTAGGTGGTGACGACCTCGAAGGTCGACCGCGCGGCCGGATCACGGTCGAACACGACGGCGATGTCTTCCTTGAGTTGGCTGAAAAGGCTCATGTGTTTGAGGATGCTATTTCCCAGTAATTTAGTCAACTATTCCGCGTCGCGGTTCCGCACGCGCGAGGCGACCTGTTTCGCTTCCTGCGCTGCGGTCAAAATCCCGCGCAGGATGTTCACTTCCTCCTTCGCCAGCCGGGTGCGGGCGAACAGCCGACGCAATTTCAGCATCAGCTTGCCGGGCGAGCCGGGATTGAGGAATTCCAGTTCGGCCAGCGCGGTCTCCAGGTGGGCGTAGAACTTCTCCACCTCATCCCCGCTGGCAGCATCCATCTCCGGCTGTGGCCAGCTCGCATGACCCAGCCAGGCCTGACGGATTTCGTAGCTCAGCACCTGCACTGCCGCCGCCAGATTGAGCGAGCTGTACTCCGGATTGGCGGCGATCGTCACCAGCCCCTGACACAGACCCAGTTCCTCGTTCGACAGCCCGCTGGTTTCGTTGCCGAATACCAGCGCCACCGGGCCGACCTGCGCTTCGGTCAGCAGCCGCAGCGATGCTTCGGGCGGCGTCAGCACCTCCGACACGATGTCGCGCCGGCGCGCCGATACACCCAGCGCCAGCGTGGTGTCGGCCAGCGCCTCGGCCAGCGAAGTGCACACCCGTGCCTGCGCCAGCAGATCGGTCGCACCCGAGGCCATGGCGTCCGCCTGGCTGTTCGGAAAAACGGCGGGTTCGACCAGGTAAAGCTGGGACAGCCCCATCGTCTTCATCGCCCGCGCCGCCGCGCCGATGTTGCCGGGATGGCTGGTGCGCGTCAGCACGATGCGAATGTTGGCGAGAAGTTTCAGGTCGGCCGGCGTCATCAAGTTAACGTCATCAAGTAAAATAGCGGTTCGTTCTTTGAATCCGTAGCCAGACACCATGCATCCCATGCTCAATACGGCGGTGAAAGCCGCTCGCAAGGCGGGGGCGATCATCAATCGCGCCTCGCTCGATCTCGACCAGCTCACCGTGCGGAGCAAACAGGACCGCGATTACGTCAGCGAAGTCGACCAGATGGCCGAA
>JAJYXA010000169.1 GCA_021791235.1 Pseudomonadota bacterium | reverse complement strand
ACCGGTGCGGCACGGCGTGAATTCGTTCCGATCGAGCAGCGCAAGGGTTAGCGGGGCGCCAGGGATCGATTGTCCATGAGCGCACCCGACTGGCATCTGACTTCGCCGTTGTATGTCGGCAATGCGGCGTACCTGGAACAGTTCGGCGACGACGCGCTGGCGCCCTGGCTGATGCAGTCTCTGCCGGGCGCGGCAGCCGGGGCGGATGCCGCGCAGGTCGCCGTGCTGCGGCTGATCAACGCCTACCGCTACCTGGGCGTGCGGCAGGCCGATCTGGATCCCCTGCGGCGTTTCGAACCGCCGCCGACGCCCGAGCTCGACCCCGCGCACTACGGCCTGACCGAGGCTGACCTGACGCGCGAATTCGAGACCGGCTCGTTGTTCGGGGTGGAGCGCACCACGCTGGCCGATATCCTGCAGCGCCTGAACAACGCCTATTGCGGCCATGTCGGCGCCGAATACATGCACATCACCGATGTGGCCCGCAAACGCTGGCTGCAGGAGCGCATCGAGTCGGCACAAGGGCGATTCGGGGTGTCCACGGACCTGAAGAAGCAGCTGCTGAAGCGGCTGACCGACGCCGAGACGCTGGAAAAATTCCTCCACACCCAACACGTCGGGCAGAAACGTTTCTCGCTCGAAGGCGGCGAGAGCCTGATCCCGCTGCTCGACCAGGTGATTGCGCGTTGCGCGCGCCATGGCGCCAAGGAAATCGTGATGGGGATGGCGCATCGCGGGCGCATCAACGTGCTGGCCAACATCATGGGGTGTTCGCTGGAAAGCCTGTACGAAGAACCGCGCAACGGCTATCCGGATTCGCCGCTGTCGGGCGACGTCAAATACCACCAGGGCTTTTCCTCCGACATCGCCACGCCGTATGGTCCGGTGCATCTGGCGCTGGCGTTCAATCCCTCGCATCTCGAAATCGTGCATCCGGTGGTGCGCGGCTCGGTACGCGCGCGCCAGGACCGACGCGGCGACGTCCTCGGTTACGAGGTGGTGCCGGTGATCCTGCACGGCGACGCCGCGCTGTCGGGGCAGGGCGTGGTGATGGAAAGCCTCAACATGTCGCAGACGCGCGGCTTCAGGAACGGCGGCGCGATCCACATCGTCATCAACAACCAGATCGGCTTCACCACCTCCGACCCGCGCGACGTGCGCTCGACGCTGTACTGCACCGACGTCGCCAAGATGGTCGAAGCGCCGGTGCTGCACGTCAACGGCGACGATCCCGAAGCGGTTGCGTTCGCCGTGCAGACCGCGGTGGATTATCGCTATACCTTCCACAAGAACGTCTTCATCGACCTGGTGTGCTACCGCCGTCACGGCCATAACGAGCAGGACGAACCGCTTGCCACCCAGCCGCTGATGTATCGACGCATCCAGGCCCATCCCAGCACGCGCGTGCTGTATGCCCAGCGGCTGGTCGACGAAGGCCTGCTGTCCCAGGCGCAGGTCGACGACCTGGTGGATGTGTGTCGCGAGCGGCTGGAGCATGGCGAATCGCTGAGTTCGCCGATCCTGTCCGATTTCAAGGCAACCTATGGCATGGACTGGGGACGCTTCAAGCACGGCGCATCCGGCGAGGTGCCGACTGCGATATCGGCCAGCCGGCTGGATTTCCTGGGCGAGCGCATCACCACGCTGCAGCATGAGATCGAACTGCATTCGCGGGTGCAGAAAGTACTGGACGACCGCCGCAAAATGCGGACCGGCGAACTGCCGGTGGACTGGGGCTATGCCGAGACCCTGGCCTACGCCAGCTTGCTCGACGCCGGCTACAACGTGCGTGTGTCGGGGCAGGATTCGGCGCGCGGCACCTTCTTCCATCGCCACGCGGTGTGGCATGACCAGAAGCGCGAGCGCCGTCAGAGCGGGGTGTATGTGCCGCTAGAACACATCAGCGACCGGCAGGGCGATTTCACCATCATCGATTCGCTGCTGTCGGAAGAAGCCGTGCTGGCGTTCGAATACGGCTACGCCACCGCCGACCCCGACACCTTGGTGGTGTGGGAAGCGCAGTTCGGCGATTTCGCCAACGGCGCGCAGGTGGTGATCGACCAGTTCATCACCAGCGGCGAAGCCAAATGGGGGCGCCTGTGCGGCTTGACGCTGATGCTGCCGCATGGCCTGGAAGGGCAGGGGCCGGAGCATTCGTCGGCACGCCTCGAACGCTATCTGCAACTGTGCGCACAGGAGAACATCCAGGTTTGCGTGCCGACCCTGCCGGCGCAGATGTTCCACCTGTTGCGGCGGCAACTCGTGCGCCTGTCCAGAAAGCCGCTGGTGATCATGAGTCCCAAGAGCCTGCTGCGTCGGCCGGACTCCACGTCGTCGCTGGCGGATCTTGCCAGCGGCGCATTTCTCCCAGTCATCGACGATCCGCGTGCGCCGCGCCAGGCGAAACGCGTGGTGACGTGCAGCGGGCGCGTATGGTTCGACCTCGAAGCCGCGCGTGCTGCGCGCGGCCTCGACGACGTCGCGCTGGTTCGGATTGAGCAGCTTTATCCCTTCCCCGAAGCGGCGTTCTGCGCCGTGCTGAATGCCTATCCCGAGGCCGCCACCTTTGTCTGGGCGCAGGAAGAACCGATGAACCAGGGTGCGTGGTATCAGACCCTGCACCATCTCAATCACTGCGCGCCCGGCGGGCACCGTTTCCATTATGCCGGCCGCCCCGCAGCGGCTGCGCCGGCGTCGGGCTATGTATCCCGCCATCGGGCGGAGCTGGAAGCGCTGATCGGCGACGCGCTGGAGACCCCCTATGAAGCTTGAAGTTCGCGTTCCGCAACTCTCCGATTCGATTGCCAGCGGCACCCTGCTGCCGTGGCGCAAGCAGGTCGGCGAGGCCGTGGCGCGCGACGAAACCCTGGTCGACCTGGAAACCGACAAGGTGATCCTGGAGATTCCTGCGCCGGCATCCGGCATCCTGGTCGAGTTGCGCCAGCCCGAAGGTGCCGTGGTCAAGGCCGATGAGGTGGTGGCGGTGATCGAGACCGGTGAGAACGCGGTGCCGCCTGTCGCCGCCGAGAAACCCGTGCAGCCTGCCGCCGTTGCGACGGTCATGCCGACGGCTGCAGTGACGCCGCCCAAACCCAGCGTGTCGCTGCCCGTTGCGGCTGCCGCTGCCCCTGTCATCCCGCAAGGCGAAAGCCGCCGCGAGCCGATGTCGCGCCTGCGCAGCCGCGTGGCCGAACGCCTCGTCGCAGCGCAGCACACCGCCGCCATGCTCACCACCTTTAACGAGGTGAATATGCAGCCAGTGAACGAACTGCGCCAGCGCTTCAAGGCTGAGTTCGAAGTCAGGCATGGCGTCAAGCTCGGCTACATGTCGTTCTTCGTGCGCGCCGTATGCCAGGCGCTGCAGCAGTATCCCATCGTCAATGCCGCCATCGACGGCAACGACATCGTATGGCAGGGCGACGCCGACATCGGCATCGCGATCTCCAGCCCGCGCGGACTGGTGGTGCCGATCCTGCGCCGCGCGCAGACGCTGTCATCGGCCGAAATCGAATCCGCCATCGCCGATTTCGCCCGCCGCGCGCGTGAGGCCAAGCTCACGCTCGAGGACCTGTCGGGCGGTACCTTCTCGATCACCAACGGCGGCGTGTTCGGTTCGCTGCTGTCCACCCCCATCCTCAACCCGCCGCAGTCGGCCATCCTCGGCATGCACACGATCCAGGAGCGCCCGGTGGCGGAAAACGGACAGGTCGTGATCCGTCCCATGATGT
>JAJYXA010000344.1 GCA_021791235.1 Pseudomonadota bacterium | reverse complement strand
CACCACCTCGTCAGGCGCAAGCTGACCGCCACGCGGAAACGGCGGCCGGATGCCGCGTCCCATGGCCAGCATGAAGCTGATGACGTGATCGTCGGGCAGCTGGATGAGCTTGCCCACGGCGTCGAAGTCGAAGCCGTCCATCGGGCAGGTGTCGTAGCCCATCTCCCTGGCCGCCAGCATCAGCGCCATGCCTGCCAGCCCGCAACTGCGCATGGCCTCGTCGCGCTGCACCTGTTCGCGCCCGGCATAATACTGATGGATGGCCGGCACCAGATAATCCCGTACCGGCGCGTCCACATTGCGCCAGTAGCGCTCGGGATTTTTCTCCCAGGCCTTCAGATCGGCGCACAGCACCAGCAGCAAGGAAGCGTCAGTCACCTGGGGCTGGTCCCAAGCCACTTTGCGTATTTCCTGTCGAAGCGCAGGATCGCCCACCACGACAAAGCGCCAGTTCTGGATATTGAAGGCAGTGGGCGCAAGCATCGCCAGACTCAACAGTTCATGCACCTCGGCCTCGCTCATGCGGTGTGCGGGATCGAAGGACTTGACCGAGCGCCGGGATTCAATTGCCGTTTTCACATTCATGCAGAATCTCCTTCCAGTGAGTCCAAACATTCAAAGCCAGCGCCGCACCCAGGTTTTGTAGTCCCGGTAGACGTCGCCGAACTTCGCTTCGAGATGCGCTTCTTCGTGCCGGATCACGCCGAAGCGGAGCATGACCCAGATCAGGGGGGCGAACGCGAGCGGCCACGCCGTATGCAGCAGCAGCGACACCCCGGCCAGGATGAACCAGTCGCCGAGGTAGATCGGATTGCGGCTGAAGCGGAAGGGGCCGCTCGTGCACAGTTCGGACGCGCCGACATACGGGTTGACCGTGGTGTGGTGGCGCGCGAACGTCCACAGCGTCCAGACGAAGAGCGCCAGCCCGATGCCGAGCGTCAGCCAGCCCAGCGGACCCGTCAGCGCGCCCAGATCGAGCGGCAGGGCAAACTGGTTGCGGTCCAGCCACCAGCCGCCCAAGAGCGCCGCGGCGTAGGGGGCGGGCGGCAGGATCAGCGTGCGCGGACGACGCGTTTCGTCTTTCATCGTCAAGCTCCTTGTGAGTGAACCCGCTTGCCCAGCACGGCCGACTGGTAGCGAGCCAGCAGATCGGGATCCTCGATCGAGCCGTGGTGATGCACCTGCTTCCAGCGGCCGGCGAATTGCCTGAATACGCGGCTGGTGCGGATCGCCAGCGCCAGTTCGGTGTTGCCACGGCGAAAATATCCGCGTTCGCGGCCCACGGCGTAGAACAGTTCCTGCCCAAGGTGCAGGGAGTAGTCGTAGAACTCCACATACACCGCCGCCGGCCCGGAAAACACGCGCTCGTACAGCGGGCGGATTTCCGTCCAGCCGCGCCGGATGCCGCCGAGCGGGTTGTCGAGCGCGATCTCGTCGGTCTGCGCCCAGTTATCCGCCATCAGCGCAAGGTCGCGTCCGTTGAACGCGGCATAGAACTGCTCCAGCGCCGCTTCCGGCGTGCTGCCGCCGATGTGGCTTGAATAGCGTGCGCCGGTGATGGCCTGTTCGACGGCTTGCATGTTCGCCCTCAGCGTTTCAGCGTGTCCAGAAAACGGCCGAGCTGCGCGAGGCAGCTGCGATACGCCGCGACGGATTGCGTGTTCTTGCTCATGCCGACGCAGCCCTCGAGCGCCGACACGATGAAGAAGGCGGTGGCCTCGGCATCGACGTCGCGGCGAACCTCGCCCGCCGTCTTGCCGCGCTTCAACGCGGCCGCCACCACCCCGACCCACGCCTTGAACACATCGTTCAAGTGCAGGCGGAAGCTTTCGTCGACCGGGCTCATCTCCTGCATCAGGTTGTTGAGCGGGCAACCCAGCGACACCACCATCGGGTCGTCCTCGGCCGCCTTGGTGGCGAGCAGCGCCTGCATCGCCGCCAGCGGCTCCTGGGTGTCCGCCAGCGGCTCGAACATCATCGCCGCCAGCCGCGGCCGGATCACCTCCTCGATCACCGCCAGGCCGAGCGCCTGCTTGTCCGGGAAATGGTGGTAGAGCGCCCCCTTGGTGAGTCCGGTGTCGGCGAGAATCTGCGCCAGCGAGGCGGCCTGGAAGCCGTTGCGGTGGATTTCGGCAAACGCCGCTTCCAGCAGCGTCTGGCGGGTGAGGTCGGGGGTTTTGACGGATACGTTCATGGCCTTATCATACATACCGGTTGGTATGTGTCAAGGCAAAAAATAGCCCGCAGTCACGTAGGGTGGGCGAAGCCCACCGTTTACACGGCTTCGCCAAACACCTGTGCCCGGCCAGATTCCTCAAGGCCGACTGAACGCAGCCCGGCTTTGCCCGCGCGGGCTCCGCCCACCCTACGCAGGACGATCAACAGAAAAAAGAATTTCATGCCGGCAGTATGCAGAAGTGGCGTGTCACCGGTCCCCTCCCCGCACACGGGAGAGGAGGCAAACGCCAAGCCCAAACCGAAATTAACGCAATTCGCGTTGTGCCATGGCACGCAGGAACTCGTTGCGCATCTGGTCGCTGTCGCGGAAGCATCCGGTGAACGCCTGCGTGACGACGCGCTCGTCGCCGCGCCGGTCTTCGCCCAGCAGCAGGCACAGCTGCTCGGCCTCGATGATGCAGGCCGCGCCCCGGGCATGGCCGTGCGTCACCAGCGCTTCGGCGATGTCGCGCGTCATCCATTCCTGGTAGGTGAAGCGGTGGCCGATGGCGTCGACCATGCGCGCGATGCGGCCGAAACCGTGCAGCCGGCCGCCGGGAATGTAGGCGACGTGCGCCACGCCGCGAAACGGCACCAGATGATGCGGACACACGCCGTGCACCGCGATGCCGCGCACCACCACCATGTCGTCGCGGTCGTCGGCGAAGCCCTCGCCCAGCGCCTCGGCGGGTTCGATCGCATAGCCGCCGAGCAGGCGTTTCTGCCACAGTTCGCGCACCCGCTGCGCGGTGCGCCCGGTGTGCGCAGAATCCGGCGCCACCCCGCAGGCGGCGAGCATGGCGTTCACCGCCTGCTCGAACGCCACCGGGTCGAACGTGCCGACCCGCGGAATGCCGAGGCTGCCGCTGCCGGGCGGGGTGTGGCAGTCGTGGTCGCAGGGGTCGGCCATTATTTCAGCGTCGCCTTGAGGAACTCCAGCGTCCGCGTCCACGAATCGTTGTCGGCCGCGTTGTCGTACTTGAGCGGCAGGCCGAACTGCGCGGCGTAGCTGTCGGCCTCGCGGTTGGTGAAGGTGTGCTTCACGCCGGGGTAGCTCACCAGCATGTAGTCGGCGCGGGCGTTGTCCATTTCGGTCTTGAACGCCTCGACCTGCTCGGGCGGCACGAGGGGGTCGGCCTCGCCGTGGAAGACGCGCAGCTTCGTCTTGATGCTGCCCGGCTTCACCGCCATGTCGGTCGCCAGCACGCCGTGATAGCTGGCCGCCGCCTTCAGCGGCATGCCGGAACGCACCATGTTGAGCACCACGCCGCCGCCGAAGCAGTAGCCGAGCGCGGCGATCTCGCCCTTCTTCACGTTGGGCTGCCGGTCGAGGTATTTGCGCGCGGCGTCGAAGCGGGCGTAGGCCAGGGTCGGGTTCCGGTTCACGTTGCCTGCCAGCGCGCCGGCGTCCTTCGGGTTGTCGGCGATCTGGCCCTCGCCGTACATGTCGACCACCAGCGCGACATAGCCTTCGCTCGCCAGCATGCGCGCGCGCTTCCTGGCGTAATCGTTCGCGCCCC
>JAJYXA010000420.1 GCA_021791235.1 Pseudomonadota bacterium | reverse complement strand
ACGGCTGTCGCGCGCGGCTGGAAACGCTGCAGGAGTTGCTGTATGCCGAGGGCAGGCACAAGCTGCTGATCGTGTTGCAGGCGATGGATACCGCCGGCAAGGACTCCACCATCCGCCACGTGTTCCAGGGCGTCGACCCGCTGGGCGTGCGCGTTGCGAGCTTCAAGGCGCCGACGCCGCACGAACGGGCACGCGACTATCTGTGGCGGGTGCATCACCATGTGCCGGGCACGGGCGAAATCGTCATCTTCAACCGTTCGCACTACGAGGATGTGCTGATCACCCGCGTCAACGGCTGGATCGATGCCGCCGAATGCCAGCGGCGCTATCGCCAGATCAAGGACTTCGAACGCATGCTGGCGGAAACCGGCACCACCCTCCTCAAGTTTTATCTGCACATCTCGAAGGACGAACAGAAAAAACGCCTGGAGGCACGCCGCGACACGCCGGAAAAACAATGGAAATTCCAGCCGGGCGATCTCGCCGCGCGCGCGCGGTGGGATGACTATATGGACGCCTACGAGGCGGCGCTGTCGGCCACCAGCACGGCCCATGCGCCCTGGCATGTGATTCCCGCCAACAGCAAGCTGGCGCGCAATCTGATGATTTCCCACCTGCTGATCGAGGCGCTGGAAGGATTGAAAATGCGCTACCCGCAGCCGGTGGAAGGCGCAGCCGACACCGTGATCGTCTGACTTATCCTATAGAAAGCAGTTGAACCACAGAGCCTCTGTGGTGAGGAATTTAGGCTTATTTGACCCGCGTCAGGTGAGAAGCGCGCGGAGCGTGCGCGCGTCCGTCCGGTTGCATGCTGTTGGCCGGCTGCCAGTTGGGGAACGCTTCCGGGCGATGGATATGGTAGCCCTGCAGGTAGTCCACCCCCATGTCGCGCAGCAGAATCGACATCTCGGCATCCTCCACCTGTTCGGCGATCGACAGCATGCCGAAGTCGCGCGCCAGCTGCGCAATCGAGCGCACGATGGCCTGGTCGCGGCGATCGTCCAGCATGCCGCGCACGAACGCGCCGTCGATCTTGAGGAAGTCGGCGGGCAGATGCTTGAGGTAGAAAAACGACGAGGCATCGCGCCCGAAATCGTCCAGCGCAAACTGGCAGCCGCGTTCACGCAGGCCGTGAATCAGGCGCTGGGCATCGTCCAGGTTGACCACCGCAGCGGTTTCGGTGACCTCGAACCCCAGCCGTTCGCCCGCCACGCCATAGTGATCGAGCAGGTGACAGACCACGCCGAGGAAGGACTCGTCGGCGACGGTCTTGCCGGACAGGTTGATGAAATACACCGCGTTGTCGTCGGGATGTGACGCCAGATAGGAAATGACCGCTTCCAGCATCCAGCGATCGAGGATCGGCGCCTGGCCGTAGCGTTCGAGCGCGGGCAGCAGCTTGGCCGGCCCCTCGATCAGGCCATTGCGCTGCCAGCGGATCAGCACTTCATAATGCGGCTGGCCGTCGTGCGAGGCAGGCTGGATCAGCTGGCGATACGGCAGGAACTGGTTGGCCTCCAGCGCCTGGGCGAAGTCTGCCGCCCAGCCCATTTCCGCTTCCAACCGGCGGAACCCGACTTCGTCCGCCTCGTACAGCACGACCCGCCCGCTGCCCTCCGATTTGGCGCGATAGCACGCCATGTCGGCCTGGACCATGATGCCGCCCGCGGTGGTCGCGGCCTGGGTGATCGGCGCAATGCCGGCGCAGGCGCCGAGGGTGAAGCGCCGTCCCTTGTGCTCGAAGCGGAAGTCGCGAATGCGCTGCACCAGCTGCCGACAGACCTGGAGGGCCAGCTCGGGGCGGGTGTCGAACAGGATGAGGCCGAATTCGTCGCCGCCCAGCCGGCCCAGATAGGCATGCGCGGGCAGGGCGGCCTTCATGGTCTGCGCGATGTCGGTCAGCAGGGTGTCGCCCACCGAATGGCCGCAGGTGTCGTTGACCAGCTTGAACTGGTCGAGGTCGATATAGCAGAACGCGTGCTGCTGAGACCGGTCGCGCGCGGTGCGCATGGCGCGCGCCAGGCGCCCCTCCACGGCGCGGCGATTCGGCAGCGCGGTCAGCGGATCGTGGAACGCCATTTCGCGCAGGCTGTCGAGCAGCTGCTTTTTTTCGGTCTCGTCGCGCAGCACGTAGACCGCGCCAAGGCCGCCGTGGCCGGAGAGCGGCGCGCAGCTGTAGCTGATGGCAAGATTCTGGCCCAGGCGGGTGTGCAACTGGGCGGAGCCGGTCTGGTTGTGCGGCGCGGATGCCGGCGACAGGAAGCAGACCGGGGCTTCGTCGCCGCCGCCCATCTGGTCAATCTGCATCAGGCTTTTCAGCGGGCTCAGCGCAGCCTCGTCAAGCGCTATGCCGAGCAGGTTCTCGGCAGCCGGATTGAGATACGTCACCTGGTTGCGGGCGTTGGTGACGATGACGGCGTCGTTGATCGACTGCAGCGTCACCTGCCAGCGTGCCTTTTCCTCGCTGAGCGCGGCTTCGTCGAGCTTGCGCTGGGTGATGTCGAAGCGGATCGACAGGTATTTCAGCGGCAGGCCGGCGTCGTCCTTGATCGGGATGACGGTCGACGCCGTCCAGAACAGCCGGCCATCCTTGGCGCGGTTGCAGATCTCGCCGCGCCAGGTGCGCCCGTTCGAAATCGTTTCCCACAAGTCCCTGAAAAACGCGGCGTCGTGCCAGCCCGAATCGACGATGCGGTGATTCCGGCCGATCAGCTCTTCGCGCGTGTAGCCGCTGATGCTGCAGAACAGGTCGTTGACGAAAGTGATGTTGCCGGCGAGGTCGGTCTCGGACACGTTGGCCGTGCTGTCGAGCGCCTTTTGCTGTTCGTTGAGATCGGTCAGCAACTGCTCCAGCGCCGCGCCCATATGGTTGAACGCGCGGGTGGTCTGCTGCAGTCCGGGCGGGCTGCCGGCGCGAATGGGAATATGCGTGCTGTAATCGCCCGCCTCGATCCGGCGCGCGGTCGCGCGCAGGCGGGTCAGGTCCCGCAGCTTGATTCTGGGCAGCACAGGGGTCAGCCAGCCGAGCAGGGCAAACGCGGCAGCGAGCAGGACGGACAGACGGGTACCGAGATGCCACAGAAAGTCTTCATAGGCATGGGAAGACGGCTGGACCGTCAACCGGCCATGGTAGGTGCCGCCGATGACGATGGCTTCCTGCACGAGCGGGACGGCCAGGCCCGTCAACTCGGCAAACCAGTCGGGGCGGTCGGCGCGGTAAGGAGGCGCTTCTTCGCGCAGGATGTGGCCATTCGGCGCGGTGTATTCCACATACCGCAGGTTGCCGCGGGCGAGCGGGGCTTTCAGGTGGGCCCGCAAGGCAGTGCGATCGCGCAGGACGGCCGGGTCGACCACCCCCTGCGACAGCGCGGCAAGCTGGGCCGAGGCCTGGATGCGCAGCGTGGCGCCGGCATCCCGGCGAACAATCTGCAGCGCCTGCTGCCCCGCCAGGACAAGCACGGCAACCAGGACGAGCACAAGCATGCCCGCCACCCGGCCTTGGGTGCCGAGGCCCGGACGCAGGGTTTGCGCAAGGCGGTCGCAGAGGGCGGGAAAGTGGGCGCGCATGCGGAAGGAATCGGCCGCATCCGGCGTTTCTGAAGCGGACGTCAAACCCGGGGCGGCGTCGCCGCGGGCGGAAATCAGCTTTTCTTGCGCGCGCGCGGATGCGCCTGGTCGTACACCTTGGCGAGGTGCTGCCAGTCGAGGTGGGTGTAGACCTGGGTGGTGCTGATGCTGG
>JAJYXA010000185.1 GCA_021791235.1 Pseudomonadota bacterium | reverse complement strand
GGGTTCTTCGAAGCTGACGGCGACGTGGCTCTGCGCGGCGAGGTTGTAGATTTCGTCGGGCTGCACCTGCTGGATGATGCGGATGAGGCTGGAGCTGTCGGTGAGGTCGCCGTGGTGCAGGATGAAGCGGCGCCCCTGCTCGTGCGGATCCTGGTAGAGGTGGTCGATGCGGTCGGTGTTGAACAGCGAGGTGCGGCGCTTGATGCCGTGGACTTCGTAGCCTTTTTCAAGCAGGAATTCGGCGAGGTAGGCGCCGTCCTGGCCGGTGACGCCGGTTATTAGGGCTTTTGGGGTCATGACGATTCTCTATTAGTGGTGTTGGGGAATCTGACTGATGAAGAGGCCAGGCAGATCAGGCGGCTGGACCACGATTGCCGATGATGCGCTTACGGGCCTCGGGTGACAGTTCCCGAAGCAATGCACGGGTGAAGTCATCCTGTGCGGCATAGGCGGCTGTGTCGTTCGCCTGGATACTGGACACCCGGAACAGCAGACCATCCGGGATCTTGCCTGTCAGGCCGTACTTCAATTGCTGAAACTTCCACTTCAGGTCATCGACGGCCACGGCGTCGCCAATCGTCGTCCAGTAGGTAATGGGTTCGATGCGGGGACCCAGCGTGGCCACCAGACGCCGCACCGGAATACTTTTGTTTTCGATAGAGAAGACATCGCTTGCATTTTTGAGTATCTGGAACCCCTGGGCCGGGTAGCAGGCCTCGGGCTTGTGCACCTGCATGGCATCGCTCTGGTCGCCGCCATAGGCGATGGACAGCATGATGCGTTCGCCTCGCGCATTGACATAGGTACGCGACAAGGTCTGGTCGTAGATGCGGTTAATGATGGCCTGCTGCTCGGGGTTGGCGATCAGCGGCGTAATGGTTTCATCGATCTTCCAATCGCCGAATTGCTTCGGGATCAGGGTTTCCAGATCGATCTTCGATTCGCTGGTGACCACCTTGGCCGTTGGCTTGAGCGCCAGCGCCATGCCCGCCGCAGCAAACATGCACAGGCCGATGACAAGGTGCTTGAAGCTGATGAGTTTCATAAATTGCCTCCGGTCGTCGAACCCATCACCGTATATGGATTGGATTGCATACTCATGAAATCAGGCCTGTACCCGTACACGAGGCCGGTTGGGGAAAATGAAACCCAGAACCCCGTCCAGTGCGAACAGGAACAGCAGGCCGATGACGAACAGCATGATGCCGGCAAAATCATGCAGGAAGCCCTGCCCGGCTTCGTCGCCCAGGTGGTAGGTGACGAGGATGAGCACCATGACGCGAACGATGTTGGCGGCGAAGGCGATCGGCAAAATCGCCGCCATGATGATGAGGTTGCGCGTCAGGCTGGTGTGCTGCATCTGGTACAGATACAGCAGGCCCATGGCCGACAGGCTGAACATGGAATGCAGGCCGGAGCAGGCGTCGGCCACCAGCAACTGGTACTGCCCCACAGTGAGCGTGACGCCGCTGCGCGCGATGGGGTAACCGGCGGTATACAGCGCCTGTTCGGCGATGACCGAGATGTATTGCTTGAGCGGGCCGGTGGCGGCATCGACCACAAAGCCCGGCAGCGGCACCATGAACAGCAGGAAGAACAGCGCGAACCACAGCGCACGCGCGGCAGACAGCCCCAGCGTGACGAGCAGCGCGCCGAGGATGACGGGAACCTGGGAGCCCACTTCAAGCAGCAGGATGTCCTGCGAGCGGCCCACGGCATAAGTCAGCAGACCGAAAACCAGCAGCACCCAGCCGGCGACCGTTTCGCCGCGCGTGAGCGTGCCTGCGCCTGCATCCGGCAGAAACACGGCACGCTGCTGCCAGATCAGAAACAGCGTGACGACCAGCACGATGGGGCCGTGTGCGTAGTCGTCGGAATTCCACAGGCCATGCGCCATCATCCAGTAGGTGGGCACGTACAGCACCAGCAGGCCGAGCATGATCGGCCACCAGGTCTTGAGTGGCGCCAGGGCGTCGAGCGCGGAGGGGCGCGGGGCGAGCGTGTTCATTATCGATGAGTCCGGAAAACAGGATGCATTCTTGCCGTCATTGCGAGGCATAGCCGAAGCAATCCAGCCTGAGTGGGATCGCACGACTGGATTGCTTCGCTTTGCTCGCAATGACAACTCGGTGCGGTGGGAGACTTGGCAGGCGAAAATATCATGGTCGCAGAAAACCTCAATCGTTCAATCCAGGACGACGGCGCCGACCACTTGCGCGCCGGTGAGGGTGATTTTTTCCTTCAGCTCGGCCAGCGGGTTCAGGCGGCTGACGTTGCGGCGGGTGGCGATCAGCATGCCGCCGACGCGCGCCGCGGCCAGCAGGAAATCCGAGCTGAGCTGCGACGGGGCGGTGTCCAGCAGGATGATGTCGTAGCTGGTTTCCAGCCCCGACAGCAGCGCGCCGAACGCCGGCCGCGCCAGCAGTTCGGCCGGGTTGGGCGGCAGCGAGCCGGCGGGCAGCACGGTCAGCGTTGGAAACGACTTGGCCGCGCGCATCTGCACCGAGCCGCGCTCGGCCAGGATGTCGGACAGCCCCATGCCGTTGCCCAGGTTGAAAATCTCGTGCTGGCGCGGCTGTCGCATGTTGGCGTCGATCAGCAGCACCTTGCGCCCCATCTGCGCGAACAGCACGGCGAGGTTGGCGGCCAGGTAGCTCGCGCCTTCGTCGGCACGCGCGCTGCCGATCGCCAGCGTCTTGCGGCCATCGTGGAACCAGCGCAGCAGCAGCTCGGAGCGCACCGAGCGCAGCGCCTCGGCCTCCTTGCCGTAGGGCGCGGTGGCGGCGGTGAGCTCGGGGCTCAGGCTCGCCTCGGCAGGGGGAATGGTGGGGTATTCGAACTGCTGCGACAGCGCCTGCCGGATGTCGGCCTCGGTCACCAGGCCGAGCTTTTGCGCGGCTTCGCCGAAGCGCAGGCTCTGTTCCTGCTGCAGCTTGAGCACGCGCTCCATGTCCTGCGGCTTGAGCTTGCCGGCATCCTGCAGCAGCTTGCCGATGTTGGCCTCGGCACGGATGGTGGCCGCGGCTTCGACGATGCTGTTTTGTTCGCTGGCGCTTTTGAGTGAGTTCATGGGTAACCTCGGCTTTAAACGATGAGGAATTGCGCCGATCCAGCAAAGGCCGGGTAGCGGTTGAATGAAAAAACGGGATGCCTGCCTGCGCCGGAATGACGGCGCACCCCCCTTCCTTGAGGGGAGAGGGAGAGGGATGGGGAGAGGGTGACGAGCGACGGTGTTCTCGCAACGTCGGACATGCGCACGGCTTCATGCCCATTGCCGAGCACGGCACACCTTGCGGGATCGACGCTGGAAGGATTGATTTCCGGCTCCTTCAACGGTCAGGCCATCGCGGGGCGGTTGCGGCGGAACATGCGGCGCAGGATTTCCAGGCGGCGGCCTTTCTTCGTGACCTCGGCCAGCACCGGAATCTCCAGGCCGGCGATGTCCTGCCCGGAACGCACGCGGCGATCCAGCAGTTCGACCAGGAAGCCCAGGCTCACGCCCAGCAGGGTGCCGAAAAACACCGCCAGCAGCAGGTTGAACATCACGCGCGGCTTGGATGCGGCGGTGGGCGCGACGGCCGGGTTCAGCACTGCGATGTCGGTCTGGGTGGATTGCGCTTCCATCCGGCTCTGGCCGTAACGCTGCAGGGCGGAGTCGTAGATGCGCTGGGCATTTTCCAGATCGCGCGCCAGCAGGGTGGCTTCCTCGCGCTGCTGCTTGAGTTCCAGCACCCTGCCCTT
>JAJYXA010000168.1 GCA_021791235.1 Pseudomonadota bacterium | reverse complement strand
ACCTCCTCGGGGGCGACCCCGACGAGCTCGGCCAGCCAGTCGCGCTGGAACGGTCGCGGCGAGCACGAGCAGAGCGAGCATGAGCGCACCGGCGAGACGTCGGCCATGGCCATGGCGTTCGCGCTGGCCGGGTTGGTGTAGTTGAACAGCATCGCCCGTGGCGCGACCTGGGCGAGGTCGGTAGCCACCGAGGCGACGACGGGGAGATTGCGCAGTGCCCGGAAGATCCCTCCCGGACCGATCGAGTCAGCGATGTGCATAAACACACCGTGCCTGGCCGGGATCTCGATGTCGCTCTCCCAGGCCGTCATGCCGCCCACGGAGATCGCGACGATGGCAAAGTCGACGCCTTCGAGCGCCTCGCGCTGCTTGGTCGTCGTGAACACCGTGAGCTCGCCGCCTTCTGCGGCGGCCAGCTCGTTCGCGAGCTCGCCCATCACTCGGAGGCGAGCCGCGTCGATGTCCATGAGGCGTAGCTCTGCACTTCGCAATGCCTCAATCTCCAGCATGCGGCGCGTCAGCCCGGGGACGAACATGCTGCTCCCGCCTCCGATCACGGCGACAGCAGGTTTCTTCAGGAGACCACGCACGGCTAATGCACCTCCTCTGGCGGTTGGGCGCTGGAGGCCCGATGGAACATGATCATCGTGCTGCCCATCGAACCCGCGCCAAGTGTCCAAGCCCGCAAGGTGGCGTGCTCGACGTGCTCGGTGATGATGGGAAGCGTGTGCACGAGCCGACTCAGCTGGTGCCGAGCACCCACTCGACCGCGCCGAGCAGGTGCTGGATGAACTCGCCGCTCTCGTAGGCGGACAAGTGGTGCCCCAGCGCGGTATAGACGCTGCGCATCGCCTTTCGCTCCATGCACCAGGCGAGCGGTAGGACCGTCGGCGTGCCGGACGCGGTGCCGACGAACTCCACACCGAGCAGCACCCGCGCGTCCGGCACGAGATCGCGGAACAGGTATAGCTCCTCGCGGAACCGCCACGGTGACGGCAGGTGCGAGGTCGCCGGGTGGCTTCTGTCCAGCACCGTGATCGGGAGCTCCGCGGTCACGGGGTGACCGCCGAAGCGCCCGCCTATCAGCTCGCCGAAGGCTGGCCAGTCGAATGCCGAGTCCGAAGCTGCATGGACGCCGACGAGGCCGAGCTCGCCCCTCGCTACGCGCCGTTCGATGCTCGTGCGCTGCTCGTCACTCCAGGACGTCTCTCCGATGGTGAAGAGCACGAGCACGCGTGCGCGCTCGAGCATCGTCACGGAGGCGTCGGCTGCACGCTCGGCGCGCTCGCAGCCGGGACCTGGTCGGCCGCCTCCGGCACGGTGACGACCACGAACGCCAGCTATTCCGAGGTCGGCGCCTTCGCCATGAAACTGGCGGACGCCAGCTTCGCGGCGGTGGATGCCGCCGACGGCTCCAGCGCGGCCGAGATGACGATCGAATCGGCTGTCCTCAGCGTCGGCCGCTTCGTTCCCGACCACTTCGACCTGGCGACCGCCAGCACGCCTCAATTCAAGACATTCAACGACACCACCTGCGCCACGCGCTCGTTCACCTATGTCGGCCAGCCCTTCGGCTACCTCACGCTGCCCCAGGCCACGATTACGGCGAAAAATGCCGCAGGCGCCACCACGCTTAACTACACGGGTGCGCTGTGGAAGCTCGCTTCGGCAGGCGTTACACAAACCTATACCGCCGCCACCGGTTCGCTGGATACGGGCTTGGTGGGGACGCCTGTTGTCACCGCAACCGGCAGCGGAGCAGGCGCGCTGACGGCCCATGCCGCTGATGTTGTCGCGTTTGCGCGCAGTACGCCAGTCGTGCCATTTGTCGCGGCAATCAGCCTCTCGATGAGCATTCAGGACAGCGCCGAGAATGCCGTTACCGGCAACGGCGTGATCGACACCACCGCGCCCGCATTGTTCTCGAACATGGCTTTTGATTCCGGGAATGAAATCCGTTTCGGCCGCCTGGCGCTTGCCAATTCCCATGGCTCGGAACTGCTCGGCCTGCCGGTTCCGATCGAAACCCAATTCTGGAACGGCAGCGGATTTTCCCGCAACACGGCGGATGCCTGCACCCAGCTGGCTGCCAATCAGGTGGCGCTGTCAGGCTGGCGGCGCGATCTCGCCGCCTGCGAGACTTCGGTGTCGCTGTCCGGCCGTTTCAACGCCGGCCGGGGTAACCTCAAGCTTTCCAAACCCGGCGAGGGCAACACCGGCAGCGTCGATCTCACGCTCAATCTGGGCGCAACGGGCAGCGGCAGCACCTGCGTGGGAGGCGTTGCGGCCGCCGCAACAGGGGCGTCGCAAAGCTGGCTGCAAGGGCGCTGGAGCGGCGGTTCATACAATCAGAATCCGGCGGCGCGGGCCAGTTTCGGCCTGTATCGCGGCAGCAAACCCCTGATTTACCTGCGCGAGATATATTGATTCAGGTTAAATCATTTGACAACAATGGCTTATTTATTTAAGTTCATGAAAACTTTCAGGTCAGACCCATGCGGTTTTTCCGTCGAACAAGCGAGCAGGGCTTAACAGCGTATTTGCGTCTTCCGGGGCGTATTGCGTATGCGCGCGTCGACCGCAGGGTGGCGGTACCCAGGCTGCTCGCCGCGGGCGTGGTACCGGTCAAGGGCGACGACTGGGGCGAGGCGCTGGCCCGCCTGCATGGCAGGGGTCCGGTCAGCCTGGTGTTGAATCCGGCCGATTACAGGCTGCGTATGCTCGACGCACCGAACGTGCCCGCAGAGGAACTCAAATCCGCGGTGCGCTGGCAAATCCAGGACATGCTCGATTTTCACGCCGACGACGGCACGGTGGACATGCTGGAGGTTCCGCATCCCGAGCACGTGAGTCATGCGCGGCAGATTTTTGCAGTGGCGGCGAAAAACAGCCTGCTGTCAGAGGAAGCGGTGCTCGCGGCCAACGCTGGACTCAATCTCACCATCATCGACATCATGGAAACCGCACAGCGCAACCTGGCTACCCGGCTGGAAAAGCCGGGACGTGCGCTGGCGGTTTTTTCGTTCATCGAAACCGGCGCGCTGCTGACGCTGACGCTGGACAGCGAACTGTGCATGGCGCGCACGATGGGGGTGAGCCAGACGCTGCTTGACAGCGAAGGCATGGACAACGTGCTGGAACGGCTGACGCTGGAAATCCAGCGCAGCCTGGATCATTTCGATCGCCAGTTCGGCGGCATTCCCGTCGACCGCCTGTTGCTGGTGCCCACGGATCAGGTCGACGGCCTGCGCGATGGCCTTGCGGCCAATCTTGCCTTGCCGGTCGAGGTGATGAAGCTGGCGGAGGTGCTGGATGTCGCGGCCTTTCCGGGAGTGGGCGCGCTGCCATCCTCCTGCTTTCATGCCATCGGCGCGGCCCTGCGCATGGAAAACACCACGCCATGAGCCAGCAGATCAATCTCATCAGCCCGCTGCTGCTGAAGAAGCGCTATGCGTTCGGCCTGCGTGAAATGGCGCTGGCGCTGGGGCTGCTGCTGGCCGCTGCGCTTGCCTGGGCGGGTTACGTGCATTACCAGGCACACACCCTCGAAACCCGTGCCGCGCAGCAGGAGGCCCTGCAGGCGGCGGCACAACAGGAGCTGGATCAATTGGCCGCCGCCGCGGTCCGCCCGGTGAGTGCGCTGCTGGCCGAGCGCAGCAGGGCGATACAGGCACAGGTGAAGCAGCGCGAAGTGTTGCTGGCGTCGATGGGCGGCTCGGTCGGGCACGCCTCGACGGGGTTCGCT
>JAJYXA010000203.1 GCA_021791235.1 Pseudomonadota bacterium | reverse complement strand
CCCATGCTCTATCGCCGCGCGCTGACCCGCGAGATGACGCTCACCACCGGCGCCGTGCTGACGGTGCTTGTCGCGATCGCACTGGTGGTGCTGTTCATCCGCCTGCTCGGCGACGTCGCACGCGGTGAACTCGCCAACGAGGCGGTTTTTTCCTTTCTCGGCTTCTCGCTGCTGTTTTTTCTGCCGGTGTTGATGACGATTGCGCTGTTTGCCGGCGTGCTGCTGCCCTTGTCGCGCATGTGGCGAGACAGCGAAATGGTGATCTGGTTCAATGCCGGCCTGTCGCTTACGCAATGGATGCGGCCGGTGCTGGCGTTCGCCGTGCCGTTTTCGCTGGTCATCCTGCTGATCACGCTGACGCTCAATCCCTGGGCGCAGACCAAAAAAATAGAATATCGCCAGGACCTGCGCAGCCGCAGCGAAAGTTCGCTGATCGCCCCCGGCATGTTCGCCGAAGCCAGCGGAGGTCAGCGCGTCTACTATGTGGAGTCGCTGAACCCGCTGACCGGCATTGTGCGAAACGTCTTCATGCAGTCGCGCATCGACGGCCAGCTCGGCCTGGTGGTGGCGCGCGAGGGCAATCACATCGAGATGCCTGACGGTTCGCGTTATCTGGTGTTCAAGCAGGGGCGCCGGTATGAAGGCACGCCCGGTCAGCTCGATTACCGCATCGTGCAGTTCGAGCGTTACTGGATGCGCCTCGATCCGGTCCCCGTGGGCGGCAAGGAAACCGGTATCCGCCAGGCGCCGTTGAAGGAACTGCTGGCCGATTCCTCGCCGCCGTCACGGGCCGAATTGCTGTGGCGGGTGGGTGTGCCTTTTTCCGCACTCATTCTCGCCGTCATGGCCATTCCGCTCAGTTTCGTCAACACGCGGGCCCGTCGCTCATACGGGCTGATGATCGCGCTGCTGCTGTACTTCGTTTACAACAACCTGCTGTCGCTGTCGCAGGCTTGGGTGGCACAGGGCACGCTCAATCCCTGGGTCGGGATGGTGGCGTCGCACCTGGTGATGCTGTGTGCCCTGGCCGCACTGTTCACTCTGCGGACCCGTCAATTTGCGCCGCGCGGGAAACGTGCATGAGACTGCTTGCACGCTATCTGAGCGGACAGGTGCTGGTTGCGTCGGGCTTCGTGCTGTTGGCGCTGCTGGTGCTGTTTGCGTTTTTCGACGTGATCCAGGAACTGGGCAGCCTGGGTCGCAACAACTACGGCCTCGGCCAGGCTGCCGTGGTGGTGATGCTCAACATTCCCGGACATCTGTACGAGATCCTGCCGGTGGCCGCGCTGATCGGGACGCTGTTCGCATTGTCGCGCCTGGTGGGCAATTCCGAATATGCGGTGATGCGCGTGTCAGGGCTGTCGAACTGGCGCGTGGCCGGCTATTTCAGCGTGATCGGCGTGCTGCTGTCGCTGCTGGTGCTGGTCATCGGCGAATATGTCGCGCCGTGGTCGGAGCAGGCGGCGCAACGCTACAAATTGCTGGCCACCCATTCGGTGGTGGCGCAGCAGTTCCGCTCCGGCCTGTGGGTCAAGGATCGCAGTGCGTTCATCAATGTGCGCGAAGTGATGCCCGACAACACCCTGCGCGATATCGAGATTTACGGTTTCGACGCCGACGGCCGCCTCGGCTGGATCCGGGCGGCCAAAGAGGCGCATTGGCGCGGTGGCTCGACCTGGGATCTGCAGCAGGTCGTGGAAACCCGGTTCGACGCGGACGGCATTCGTGCGACCCGACAGGCACACCAGGACTGGCAGTCGGTGCTCACCCCCGACATCCTCAGCGTGCTGCTGGTCGCGCCGGAACAAATGTCGGCGCGGACCCTGTGGCGCTACGTCGCGCATCTCAAGGAAAACGGCCAGAAAGCCACGCGTTACGAGCTTGCCCTGTGGTCGAAGTTCATCAGCCCCTTCGTCATCCCGATCATGATGCTGATCGCCATGCCGTTTGCGATCCAGGGCCCGCGCGCGGGCGGCACCAGCAGCAAGATTTTCATTGGCATCCTGGCCGGGCTCGGCTTCCATCTGCTGAGCCGGCTGTTCGGTCACCTCGGCTTGCTGAACGACTGGCCGGTGGTGGTCGTGTCGGTGCTGCCGCTGCTGATCTTCCTGGCCATCGCGCTGATGGGCATCCAGTGGGTGGATCGGCGCTAGACCGGTTGCCGCAGCGACTGGCTGCCTGCCTGCGCGCCTGTCAGTCGGCCGACAAGACGGCTTGCGTGCATGCATTGCAGGCGGACTGGCTGGCGGGCAGGATCGACCTTGCGACTGAAGCGTCGCGCATCCCCATCAACCAGCCGGGACAGCCTGAAAAGCCCGAACTGATTTCGCCGCAGCAGGTACCACGCCGTCGCGTCGACACCCTGCCTGGCCGCGCTGCGCTTGTCCACGCGCTGGCGCATATCGAATTCAATGCCATCAACCTGGCGCTCGACGCCGCCCATCGCTATCCAGGCATGCCGCCGGCGTATTACGCCGACTGGCTCTCGGTTGCGGACGAGGAGGCGCAGCACTTCGAACTGCTGAATACGCATCTGGCGACGCTGGGGTTTGCCTATGGCGATTTTCCCGCGCATAACGGTCTGTGGGATATGGCGCTGAAAACCGCGCACGATCCACTGGTGCGCATGGCACTGGTGCCGCGCGTGCTGGAAGCACGCGGACTCGATGCTACGCCGCTGATCGTCGACAAATTGAAGGCCGCGAAGGACACGCGCATGGTCGAGATCCTGGCCATCATCGAACGCGATGAGATCGGCCACGTCGCCATCGGCAGCCGCTGGTTCAACTGGCTGTGCGTAGCGCGCGGACTGGAGTCCGAGGTGACGTTCCGCCAGTTGCTGGTGGATTACGACGCACCGCCCCTGAAGCCGCCGTTCAACCTGGAGGCGCGTCGCAAGGCCGGCTTCAGCGAGCCCGAACTGGACTGGCTGAGCGGGCTCTAGCTCACAACCCCAGCGTCGACGCCGATACGCTGGCCGGTGCGCGTTGCCACATACCTTCGAAGCTTTGGTGCAGCGCCGTTGCACTGCCGGGATCGTCCGGGTGCAGGGTGCCGTGTACCGCTGACTTGTCGGCGCGCAGCAGGACGCCGTGGCGGTCGGCCAGCACAAACGCCTCATCGGGACGCGGCGCGTCGGGGTCGGCTTGGCGGATTTCGAGGACATGGCCGAAGTCCCGCAGCAGCAGCATCAGGCGGGGATGGTCGCGTGCGACGCGGCTGATGTCATCAAGCAGCAGTTCGATGCGGCGCCCACCGCCGGCCACGCACAGCGCGCGCAGGGCCGCGAGGCGGGGCGCGTCGTCGATGTCCAGCAGGCCCAGGTCGTGATCGTACACGCGCAACAGGCGATGCGTGCCGGCCAGCAGCGCGTCGAATGCGGCACGGAATTCGGATGGGGTTTCAAAGGCATTCATACAGTGTCGATTTCCAGCCAGCCGGCTGCGTACCAGTCATAAAAACGCTCGCGCAGTGCGGCGGGTAAAGGTGGGGCGAGACGGCGCTGATCCGCCAGCTGTTGCAGGGCGGCGGTTTCGCCCGCCGCGGGGGCGAAGGCCTCGCCGTTGATGAAAAAACGGCCGCCTGCAAACAGCAGCCGCGATTTTGGATTGAGCGCCACGCCAGCCTTGCTGGCCTGCTTGTTGAATACGGTGCGGCTGAGCGGCACATCGGGCGCGTCGAAAAACACGTTCGGCTTGGGCTCGGACAAATAGCGTCCGGCAAACTCGGCGATGTCGCGCTTGCTCCATTTGATGCGGGCGATC
>JAJYXA010000414.1 GCA_021791235.1 Pseudomonadota bacterium | reverse complement strand
TGGAGGCGGTGGATCGGGGAGAACTGGTGATATTCGGGCAAACGCTAGCCCGCTCCATGATCGTCCCGGCTCGCGTCGAATATGTTTACGAGCTTTCCAGCCGGACAACACGGATCAGGGTCTACTCGAATCTGAAGGAACCGCTTCCGGTGCCTGGCCAGCCCGATTGCCGGATTCTGGGGGTAAGTGCGGTCCTGGAGGACGGCATCATCACTGAAATTGAATCCCACGTCTGGATAAAGCCGTGAGCGCTGCCAGCTGACAGCATGAAGCCGGCCGGTCCTTCACGCACCCTCATCGTCATCGGCGCCGCCAGCGGCGCCGGCGCGCCCGACCCGGCCACCGCCGAGGGGCCGGACGCACTGCGCCGCTACAAGACATTCCACGACACACCGCTGCAGCACGTGGAGTGGGACACGATCCTGCGCGTGCCGCGCGAAGCGCAGGACACGCCGCTGCATGCGGTGGCGGCACTCGATGCGCGGCTCGCGGCCGAAGTCGAGCGCGTTCTCCATGCCGGCCATTTCCCGCTGGTGGTAGGCGGCGATCATTCCTGCGCGATCGGCACCTGGAGCGGCGTGCATCGCGCGCTGGCCAACAGGGGACCGCTCGGCCTGATCTGGATCGATGCCCATATGGACAGCCATACCTTCGCCACCACGCCAAGCAGGCAGATTCACGGCATGCCGCTGGCGTGCCTGCTCGGCCACGGCGAGGCGGCGCTCACCACGATCGAAGGACCGGAAGCCAAGCTGGCTCCCGAGCATGTGTGCCTGATCGGCGTGCGCAGCTATGAAGCGGGCGAAGCCGCGCTGCTGCATCGCCTGGGTGTGCGGGTATTCGACATGGACGAGGTCCGCCGGCGCGGGC
Organism: Pseudomonadota bacterium; assembly: GCA_021791235.1. Next base: position 2,897 of record JAJYXA010000414.1, on the reverse strand, counting down.
TGGCGGAAATATTCGACGAGGCGCTCGCCATCGTGCGGCAGGGCACCGCCGGCTTCGGCGTGAGCGTGGATATGGATGCGCTCGACCCCGAGGAGGAGCCGGGCGTGGGCACGCCGGTGCCCGGCGGCCTGCGCCGCGCCGAACTCGCCGCAGCTTTATCCCATCTGCGCGGCGATCAGGCCTTCGTGGCGATGGAGATCGTCGAGTACAACCCGCGCCGGGATCGCGATCACGCCACGGCAGACGCCGCCGGCGCACTCGTCAATGCAGTGACCCCGCTACCGCCCATTGCGCGCTAGCACCCCGCTCGAATTCCATTGCCCAATATCCCCGCCCGGCATCACGAATCGATCTTGAAGATATTGTCATGCGCATGCTCGCCAGCGCGGTAACAGATATCGACGCAGTGCCAGCCATGTAACGAGCGCACCGATCAGCGCACCGGCAAGCACGTCCGACATGTGGTGGCTACCCAGCACCACCCTCGATATCGCGACGCCAAAGGCCAGCAACATCGCCAACACACCCGCACCGCGCGACCGCACGAAAATCGCGATGAAAAGCGCGCTGACGATCAGGTCCGTCGTGTGGCCGGAAGGAAAAGAGTGGAATGCCCCCTCGAGGGTGGGGCCGGTGCAGAATGCCTCACCAGCCTCTTCGGCACCCGGGCGCGGACGGCCGCAGCCGATCTTGAGCATCCGCACCAGAATGATCGAGCCGAAAATTTGCGCGTACAAATAGGCCAGGCCTATCTGCCGCAAATGGCTTTCGCCGCGCGCAAATCCGCGTGCCAGGACACCAAGGAAGAGCAGGTAAAACCCCACCATGCCCCATTCCGACAAAAATCTGAACACGGCGCGCCAGCGGGTGTTGAATGGCGGTGCGGCGAGCCAGTGGGCGAATGCGGCATCGCCTGCTTGCAGCCAGACGAGGCTGGCGCCCAGCCAGATCAAGGCCAGCGCTGCGAGCACACGGCTCAGTCGCGCCTCAACGAGAGCAGGCGTGGAGAACATGGTAAGTCTTGAACTCGATCACAAAGGTGCGCCGCTCGGCACAATTCTCCGGGACGATGCCGGAATTTTGTGCATCTTCATCCTTGATGATGATGAAGGCGTCGGGATGCGAGCGCATCAGGGTTATGGCGTCGGCAGGCGACAATTCATCAAAGCGCCGGCCGGCGTAAACGTTGAGAATGCCACGCGTCACGTTGACCGCCCCGACCGGCGTGTCGGGTGCGGCGCGCGCGGCGATGTATTCACCCAGCGCGCGCGGCGAGAAAAACGGATCAAGCGCGCGTGCCAGCACGCCGAACAACAGTAGGTTGACCAGCACGGCCAGCACGAACCAGCCCTTGAGCCAGTTGCGCCCCTTGAAGCCGGCGAGCGCGAGTCCAGCAAACGCCACCAGCGCGAATCCGGCCGCCGCTGACTCCGCCCCGTCACGCACCGATTGCAGTGCGCCGCCTGCCGCCCACGCAAACGCAACGGCCAGCGTGCCGAAGAACAGCGGTGGCGGAAACGCCACCCACCAGGGCATGAGCGCACGCCGGGCCAGCGTCGCGGCCGCGATCCCGCCAGCCAGCGCGAGCCCGGGCACGAGCGGCTGCAGGTAAATGAACAACTTGCCCGACACCAGCGACAGCACGATCAAGGGCGGCAGCGTAAAGCTCACTACCGTGCGCCATGCCAGGTTGCGCCGGCGGCGCAACCGCCACATCCCGGCGCCGACGAGGCCGCTCCACGGCATCAGCAGAAACGGCAGCAGGACGAGGTAGAAATACGCCGGCTCGCGGTGGCTCCAGGAGTTCACCGCGCGCCCCAGCAACTGCTCGTGCCACACCGTTTCTAGGTAATCACCGTGCCCCGTCACCAGCGCGGCAAGGATCCAGGCCGCCACCAGCGCGGCGAGCCCGGCGAGCCCGGCGAGCGGGCGCAGGCGGCGCCACAGGCCGGCGCCTTCTTCCCACCCCAGCCAGACCAGCGCGGGCAGCAACGTGAACGCCAGCCCGATCGGCCCCTTGAGCGCCACTGTGAGCGCAGTAAAGACCCAAAACGCCAGCAGGCTGGCCTTTCCACCATCGGATCGGCGGGCCAGCAGCGCATCCCAAGCGAACACCGCTGCGGCCGTAAGCGCCATGTCCATGCGAAAGATGTGGCCGACAATCAGCGTGAGCAACATGCTGAGGAACAGCGCGCTACTCCAGAATGCCGCGTGGCGCCCGGCAATACGGTTTGCCACGCGCCAAACACCGACTGCCGCAGCAAGCGTCGACAACACACTGAACAGTCGAAACGCCAGTTCGCCATGACCGACCACCCAGCCCAGCCCGGCAACCAGCCAGAAATACAGCGGGGGTTTATCGGGGTAGGGATGGCCGTTGAGGTGGGGGACCAGCCAGCGGCCGTCGACGAGCATCTCGCGCACCACTTCACCGTAGCGCGCTTCGTCCTGCGCCCACAGGTCTCGCGGTAATGCGAGGTCGGCCACATACAGGGCGACGAACAGGCCAAACAGGATGAGGAGCGCGCGCCGTGCGAGAGCGAAGTGGGTCATGTGCGACGGCGGGTCCCGCAAGCTGAAAACGCGCGCAAGCCTACACGCGCCAATGGAAATCTACAAGAAGCTGAAGCGGGCATGTTGTTCTGGCGACGGTCTCAATCGATGTTGCCGACGAACGGGTTTTCGCGACGTTCGCGTCCGAAGGTGGACATCGCGCCGTGCCCCGGAACAAAGCGCACGTCGTCACCCAGCGGGAACAGCTTGTCGCGGATGGCGGCCAGCAACGCGGCGTGGTCGCCGCGCGGAAAATCGGTGCGGCCGATCGAGCCCTTGAACAGCACGTCGCCGACGAAGGCGAGCCGCGCCTGCGGCTGGAAGAACACCACGTGGCCGGGGGT
>JAJYXA010000012.1 GCA_021791235.1 Pseudomonadota bacterium | reverse complement strand
GCCGGCGGGGGTGCCGGTGAAGATGAGGTCGCCGGGAAACAGTTCGACCAGATTCGACAGGGTGTGGACCATCTGCGGAATCTTCAGAATCATGTCGCCGACATCGCCGCTCTGGCGGATTTCGCCATTCACCTTGAGTTCGATCTTGCCGCGGGCGATCGCCCCCGAATAAAACTCCGGGGTGATCGCAGTGCAGGGGGCGGAATGGTCGAAGCCCTTGGCCATGTCCCAGGGCCGGCCCTTTTCGCGGGCCATTCGTTGCAGGTCGCGCCGGGTCATGTCCAGACCCACGGCATAGCCGAAGACATAGTCGTAATCGACCCGGTCGGCGGGGATGTTGCGGCCGCCCTTGTGCAAGGCCACCACCAGTTCCACCTCGGGCTGCAAATCCTCGGTGCCGGGCGGGTAGGGCAGCACGGAGTTGTTTTGCAGGATGGCGCCGGCCGGTTTCATGAAGAAGAAGGGTTCATCGGCAGCGGGGTCGGCGCCCATTTCCCGCGCGTGGTCGGGATAGTTCTGCCCGACGCAGAAAATGCGCCGTACCGGAAACGGTTCGCTCGACATGGCGTCCAGGGTGACGACGGGGGCGGGCGGGAAAGCGTAGTTCATGGTTGTGGTCTCGTATTCAAATCTGAAAAACTTTTGCCGGGGCCTGATTCAACTGGATCGCCACGTTAAGCCGGTTAGGGCCCAGCGTTTGCTCCCTCCCCACTCGCTGGGGAGGGTTGGGGTGGGGACCTGCGGGCCTCGCGATGACGGATCAAACCAGGCGCTCGCCATCGCGATAGCCCGCATCCACTTCGAATTCCAGATAATGGATTTTGAAGTGGGCTTCAATGTTGCCCTCGTCTGGAATGGAATCGCTGCGTTCCGGGTAGCGCTCCAGCAGCGCGGTGCGATGCGTGCGCCAAGCATTCAGCAAGGCGAGGCGAGCGCTATCCCGGTTGCGCCCCGCGCCCCGGAACATGAAATGGTGAGTATTCATTTCCGCCACCACAAACCCGCCTGATGCCTCGTTTGCCATGGGTATGCGCCCTACGAGGAGCAACTGATTTCCAGATGCCGCAGCTCATCGGGCGGCGCGGCGGCGTAGCGTTCCATCCCGGGCTGCTCGTCGTAGGGGCGGCTGAGCAGACGCATCAGCGTGGCGACCTCGTTGTCGTCGCCCTCCATGGCGCGTTCGATGGCGGCCTGGGCGAGGTGGTTGCGCAGCACGTATTTCGGGTTGACGCGATTCATCCGCGCGGCGCGTTCGGCGTCGTCGGTATTCTGTTCGGCGTGCAGTCGCATGCGGTAATCCGCGACCCAGGCATCGAAAGCCTGGAGTTCGGCAATGTCCTCGCGCACACCGGCTGCCGGTGTATCGGTATCGGCGCGCACTTGCGACAGATGGCGGAAAGTGTGAGTGAAATCGCTCTTGCTGCGGTGCAGGATGGTGAGCAGGCGGCTGACCAGTTCGGCGTCGCCCGCGCGCACTTCGTGCAGCCCCAGCTTGTCCGTCCAGCGGCGCAGGGCCTCGCGGGAATAGGCAGGCGCATAACGTTCGTAAATATCGGTGACGATTGCCGCCGCTTCTTGCTGATTTTCGGACAACAGCGGCAGCACCGCCTGTAAGAGGCGCGAGCAGTTCCACTGCCCGATCAGCGGCTGGCTGTCGTAACCGTAGCGGCCCTCGTAGTCGGAGTGGTTGCAGACATGGTGCTGGCGGAAGGAATCCAGGAAACCGAAGGGGCCGTAGTCCAGGGTCAGGCCGAGGATGGAGAAGTTGTCGGTGTTCATCACGCCGTGGCAGAAGCCGACGGTTTGCCATTGCGCGATCATGCGCGCGGTGCGCTCGATGACCTCTTCCAGCCAGCGCGCATAGCGGTCTGGTTTGTCCGCCAGGTGCGGGAAGTTTTCCGCGATGACGTGGTCGGCCAGCGGCGCGAGCTGGGCATGCTGGCCGCGATGGTAGAAAAACTCGAACTGGCCGAAGCGCACGAAGCTGGGCGCGACGCGGCAGACTACGGCGGCGGTCTCCACCGTTTCGCGCTGCACCGGCTCGGGCGACGCCACCAGGCTGAGGCAGCGCGTGGTGGGAATGCCCAGGGCGTGCATCGCTTCGGAACAGAGGTATTCGCGGATCGACGAACGCAGCACCGCGCGGCCGTCGGCGCCGCGCGAGTAGGGCGTCTGCCCCGCGCCCTTGAGTTGCAGTTCCACCCGCTCGCCATCGGGCTTGCGGATTTCCGCGATGGTCAGGGCGCGGCCGTCGCCCAGCTGCGGGGCCCAGTTGCCGAACTGATGCCCGGCGTAGACGGACGCCACCGGCGCGTACGCAGGCCAGGGACGGTTGCCGGAGAGAATGTCGACCAGCGCCTGGTCCCCGGTGTCGAGGCCGAGCTCGGCGGCGAGCCGCTCGTTGAAATGCACCAGTCGCGGCTGCGGCAGCGGCGTCGGGGCGACCGGCGTGTGATAAGGCTCGCTCAAACCCGCATAGCAGGGGTCGAGCGGAAGCGCGCCGTGGGGCTTCGGGTCCAGAACGGCAGCGGTGTCCATCGTTTCAGCGATACCCCTCTTCCCGCAGCACCCGCTGCACCGCCGGGCGCGCCCGCATGCGCTGGTAGTGCGCGCGGCAGTGCTCAGGCAACGCGATGCCGAGCTTGTCCGCCCAGAATTCCACATAGAACAGCGCCGCATCGGCGATGGAGAAATCCCCGGCGACGTAGTCCCTGCCGGCCAGCGCGTCGTTCATGATCGCGAATCCCTTGTCGACGATTTCCCGCCCGTGCGCCTGCACCGCTTCGTGGTCGGCCTCGTTCGGCGTGAAGTGGGCCGTGGTGAAGATGCGCGTATAGCCCTGGCCGTGCAGGGTGCCAACGGCATAGTCCATGGTCTCGATGACGCGCGCATCGCCGTCCGCGTCGCCCGGCAGCAGCTTCGCTTTGGGATGGCTGCGTGCGAGCCAGTAGGCGATCGCCTGGAACTCGGTCAGCGCCGAGCCGTCGTTGCGCACCAGGGTGGGGATGGTGGCCTTCGGGTTGATCGCGAGGTAGTCCGGCGTGGTGTGGTCGCCCCTGGGCAGGTTGACGATGGTGACCTCGAAGGGCAGATCGAGCTCTTCCAGCAGGATGTGGATGCCGGTGGAGCAGGAGCCGGGGGTCATGTAGAACTTCATTTTTTAATCCGCAGATTTCGCAGATAAACGCAGATATTTCAGGGCGAAGTTTTCCAAACATGTGCCAGCCTGAGGATGCTTCAGGGGAGCATGGGAAACATTTGATTTTGTCGTGTTTTTATCTGTGTCCATCTGCGTAATCTGCGGATAACTGCTTTCCAGGCTCATGAATTAATCGTCCTCCATCGACGGCAACAGGATCACTTCGTCCGGCACGCCGTTGCCGTTTTCCTCAAACGTCAGGCCGCCGACCAACGAGTAGCCCGCATCGCCTTCAAGCAGCACCACCGCCTGCCCGGGCATCTGCTGCAGCGCGGCGATCAGCTGTTCCACGGTCACGCCGGTTCGCCCACTGCGAGCCAGATGTCGGTGTCGCGTTTCAGCCAGCCCAGGGTCATGGCGCGAAAGGCCTTGTCGTCCGCCATCTGCCAGATCACGCACAACCGGGCTTCTTCCCGGGTCAGCACTTCGTCGTTCTCCAGTTTGGCGTTGGCCGCCGCGCAGGCGAGCGGGTCGACGTTATGGCTGGCGAACACCGCATTGGCCGCCGCAATGCCGGCGGCGATCTCATCCGGGGAGGGCAGGTGAGCGTGCTCGCCGACGAATGTGAT
>JAJYXA010000452.1 GCA_021791235.1 Pseudomonadota bacterium | reverse complement strand
TGAGCGCCGAGGACCGACGCGAAAACCAGCAGCGTTTCGTCCGCACAGATGCCGTCGTGATGGTCGCGACCATCGCCTTCGGCATGGGCATCGACAAGCCCGACGTGCGCTTCGTCGCCCATCTCGACCTGCCCAAGAGCCTCGAAGCCTACTATCAGGAGACCGGCCGGGCCGGCCGCGACGGCGAGCCGGCCGAGGCCTGGATGACCTACGGCCTGAACGACGTGGTGGTCCACGGCATGCGCATCGACGAATCGTCGGCGCCGGAAGAGCAAAAGCGCATCGAGCGCCAGAAATTGAACGCCATGCTGGCCTATTGCGAGACGGCGGGTTGCCGCCGCACGGTGTTGCTCAACTATTTCGGCGAGACGACGGCCGCCTGCGGCAACTGCGACACCTGCCTCGACCCGCCGCAACTGTGGGACGGTACGGTGGCGGCGCAAAAGCTGCTCTCGGCGGCGCTGCGCACCGGCCAGCGTTTCGGCGCCGGGCACCTGATCGACGTGCTGCGCGGACGACGGAGCGAAAAGGTCGCACAGTTCGGGCACGACAAGCTGCCGACCTTCGGCGTCGGCGCCGAATTCGATGATGCCGGCTGGCGCGCCGTGGCCAGACAACTGCTGGCCGCCGGCCTGCTCCACGCCGATGCCCAGCGCCACGGCGGCCTGACCCTGACCGAGGCGGCGCGACCGGTCCTGAAGGGCGAGGCGACCTTGATGCTGCGCCGACAGGCGCAAGGCAGGAGGGCGCCGCGGCGGGACGCATCGGTCCAGCGGGCGGACGATCCGCTCTTCCAGGCACTGCGCGCCTGGCGCGCCGACCTGGCGCGCGAGCAGGGCGTGCCGGCCTACGTCATCCTCCACGACAAGACGCTGCGCGAACTCGCCGATGCCAAACCGGACAGCCCTGCGGCGCTGCTCCGGATCGGCGGCATCGGCGAGGCGAAGGCGGCGCGCTACGGCGCCGCGCTGCTCGAAGTGATCGCCGCCGCCTAGGGACGCTGCTACCTGCCCCTGAATCCGGAGTGGTGGCTCGTCGCGTTCTGGCGCGAAGCGCCGCCGCCATTGCCGCGCGAGGGCTGGCCGCGATTGCCGCCCGGGTTGCGCTGACCGCCGCGAGATCCGGCTGAGGGCCGGGACTGGCCGCGGCGGCCGTTTTCGATCGGCTCGGCGCGGATCGAAGGATCGGGCTCGAAACCGGGCACCGCCACCTTCTCGATGTCGCGCTTCAGCAGGCGTTCGATGTCGCGCAGCAGTCCGTGCTCGTCCACGCACACCAGGGATGCCGCCTCGCCGCTGGCGCCGGCGCGCGCGGTGCGGCCGATGCGGTGCACGTAATCCTCGGGCACGTTGGGCAGCTCGTAATTCACCACGTGCGGCAACTGGTCGATGTCCAGGCCGCGCGCGGCGATGTCGGTGGCCACCAGGGCGTGCAGCTTCAGGCTCTTGAAGTCGGCCAGCGCCTTGGTGCGCGCCCCCTGGCTCTTGTTGCCGTGGATCGCCGCGGAACGGATGCCGGCGCCCTCCAGCTTCTCGGCCAAGGTGTTGGCGCCGTGCTTGGTGCGGGTGAACACCAGCACCTGGTGCCAGTTGTGCTCCTTGATCAACTGGATCAGAAGGTCGCGCTTCCTCGCCTTGTCGACGTGATAGACGCGCTGCACGACCTTGTCGGCGGTGGCGTTGCGGCTCGCCACCTCGACCAGTTGCGGGTCGCGCAGGAAACCCGCCGCCAGCGCGCGGATGTCGTCGGAGAAGGTCGCGGAGAAGAACAGCGTCTGCCGCTGCTTGGGCAGCAGCGCGAGAATCTTGCGGATGTCGGGAATGAAGCCCATGTCGAGCATGCGGTCGGCCTCGTCCAGGACCAGGATCTCGACGCCGGAGAGATCGGCGTTCCTCTGGTTGAGGTGGTCGAGCAGGCGGCCGGGTGTCGCCACCAGGATATCGACGCCGGCTTTCAGCGCCTTGATCTGCGGCACCAGGCCGACGCCGCCGAAGATGGCCAGCGACTTCATCGGCAGATGGCGGCCGTAGGTGCGCACGCTCTCCTCCACCTGCGCCGCCAGCTCGCGCGTCGGGGTGAGAACGAGGACGCGCGGCCGGGCGCGCGAGACGGCGGGACGCGTCGTCAACAGCTGCAATATCGGCAGGGTGAAGCCGGCGGTCTTGCCGGTGCCGGTCTGGGCCGCGGCCATCAGGTCGCGACCGGCCAGGACGACGGGAATCGCCTGGGCTTGGATCGGGGTGGGCGTGTCGTAGCCCTGATCGGCAATGGCGCGCAGAATTTCGGCGGATAAGCCGAGTTGGGAAAAACTCATGGATGACTCCTGGAATCCGCCCTGCGCGGCAGGCCACGCACCAGTCTGGACGGAATCGCTTACGGGGTGAGACGCGGAAAGAGAATCTAAACGCGGCGCGCGGCAAACAGACTGATGGGTGGCCGCGCGCCGCGCAGTGTAACAGCTCGCGGTGATGACCGCTCGGCTATTTATCGCCGCCGCCGGCGGCGGATTCCTTCCGGGCTTCGGCGTTCTCGCCCCACATCGCGTTGAGGATGGCCAGCAGCACGGCGAATCCGATACCGAGAACCCAGGCGAAGTACCACATCTTGTCGCTCCTTGAACTTGATTGGGCCCGCTCAGTAGGCGCTGTGTTCGTTGTCGCGGATCTGCGCCTCGGTCACCTTGCCCGCCATCACCTTGTAGGCCCAGGAGGTGTAGAAAATGATCAGCGTCATGAAGATCAACGTCGTCCAGAACATGATCGCCAGCGTCAGGCGGCTGGAGACGCTGTCCCACACGGTGAGGCTGGCATCGGGCATGGTCGAGGACGGCATCAGGAAGGGGAACATCGAGGCGCCCGCGGTCGTGATCACGCCGGCGATCGCGATGGCCGAGGCGACGAAGGCCAGGGCGGTATGGCGGCTGCTGACCAGAAAGCCCGCCGCCACGACGCCGGCATAGACCAGCAGCGGCAGCGCCAGCGTCGCCGGCGCCTTGTGGTAATTGGCGAGCCACGCGCCGGCCTCGCGCACCACGGTCTTGCCCAGCGGCGAGGACGGGGCCGAGGCGTCGACCGCCGAGGTGATCACGTAACCGTCGATGCCGTGGGCCAGCCACAATCCGGCGATGCTGAAGCAAAGCAGCAGCAGTGCGCCGAAGAGGAAGGCGGCCCCCCGGGCGCGGCGCTGGATGTCGCCCTCGGTGCGATGCACCAGATAGACGGCGCCGTGGAGCGTGATCATCGCCGTGCTGACCACGCCGCAAAGCAGCGCGAACGGATTGAGCAATTGCCAGAAGCTGCCCGTATAGGTGGACACCATGTCGCTGTCGAAACCGAAGGGCACGCCCTGGAGCAGATTGCCGAAAGCCACGCCGAAGATCAGCGGCGGCACCGCGCCGCCGACGAACAGGCCCCAGTCCCAGGTGCTGCGCCAGGCGGCGTTGTGGATCTTGCTGCGGTAGTCGAAGCCCACCGGCCGGAAGAACAGCGCCCACAACACCGCCATCATCGCCCAGTAGAAGCCCGAGAAAGCGGTGGCATAGACCAGCGGCCAGGCCGCGAAGATCGCGCCGCCGCCGGTGATGAACCAGACCTGGTTGCCGTCCCAGTGGGGGCCGACGGTATTGATCACGACGCGGCGCTCCAGGTCGTTGCGGCCGACGAAGGGCAGCAGCGTGCCCACCCCCATGTCGTGGCCATCCATGACGGCGAAGCCGACCAGCAGCACGCCCACCAGCAGCCACCAGATGAGTTTCAGGGTCGCATAATCGAACATG
>JAJYXA010000247.1 GCA_021791235.1 Pseudomonadota bacterium | reverse complement strand
CAGGACATCGTCAAGGCCGTTTCCAACGATCTCGATTTCAAGACGCGCTACCACATCGGCGCGGTCAACTCGATCAACTGGGCGCGCGTCGCGGCGCAGAGCGTCTACTACTTCAAGGCCTATTTCGCGGCGACGCACGACAACGACCAGAAAGTGTCGTTCTCGGTGCCGTCGGGCAACTTCGGCAACGTCTGCGCCGGCCACATCGCCCGCCAGATGGGGCTGCCGATCGACAGGCTGATCGTCGCCACCAACGAAAACGACGTGCTCGACGAGTTCTTCCGGACCGGCGCCTATCGTCCGCGTCCGGAAACGAAGCACACCTCCAGTCCGTCGATGGACATCTCCAAGGCCTCCAACTTCGAGCGCTTCGTGTTCGACCTGACGGGACGCGATGCCGCGAAAATCCGCAGCCTGTGGAGCGCGGTGGAATCGGGCGGCAGCTTCGACCTCAAGGCAGACGGTCTGTTCGATCGCGTCGCCGATTTCGGCATGGTCTCCGGTTCGAGCAACCACGCCAACCGCATCGACACCATCCGCACGGTGTACGAGGTGTACGGCACGATGATCGACCCGCACACGGCCGACGGCCTGAAAGTGGGGCTGGAGCACCGCGAGCCCGGCGTGCCGCTGATCTGCATGGAAACCGCGCAGCCCGCCAAGTTCGAGGACGCGATCCGCGAGGCGCTCGGCATCGAGCCGGTGCGTCCGGCCGAGCTGGCCGATCTGGAAACGCTGCCGCAGAAAAAGCACGTCATGGACGCCGACGTCGATGCGGTCAAGCAGTTCATCGTCGACCACGCCCGCTGAACTCGGCAAACAGGAAACCTTTGCCGAGTTGCTTGCGCGGGTGCAGGCGTGCACCGTCTGCGCCGCCAACCTGCCGCACCCGCCGCGGCCCATCCTGCGCGTTTCCCCCACCGCGCGCCTCTTGATCGTCGGCCAGGCGCCGGGGCGGCGCGTGCACGAAACCGGCATTCCGTGGAACGACCCGTCGGGCGACCTGCTGCGGCAATGGCTGGGCATGACGCGCGACGAGTTCTACGATGCCTCGCGCATCGCCATCGTTCCCACCGGCCTGTGTTATCCCGGCACGGTCAACGGCAGCGACCTGCCGCCGCGCCCGGAATGCGCACCGCTGTGGCATCCGCCGCTGCGCGCGGCCATGCCCGACATCCGGCTCACCCTGCTGATCGGCGCCTATGCCCAAGCGTATTACCTCGGCAAGCGTCGCGGCCGCACCCTGGCCGAAACGGTCGCCGCCTGGCGCGATTTCGCGCCGGACTATCTGCCGCTGCCCCATCCCAGCCCGCGCAACCGGCGGTGGCTGAAGCAGAATCCATGGTTCGAAGCCGAGGTTCTGCCGATGTTGCGCGAACGGGTTGGAGCCCTGCTTCCGACAGGCGATAATGGCGGCGCTCGATAATCAGGCCTAAGCAGGCCAACCTTCAGGGAACCCGCATGAAACTCGTCACTTCGCTCACCAGCCCCTACGGCCGCAAGGTCCGTGTGGTGCTGGCGGAAAAGAAAATCCCCTTCCAGCTCCAGGTCGAAAACCCATGGCTGCCCGATAGCCCGGTTCCCGGTCTCAACCCGCTCGGCAAGGTGCCGGTGCTGGTGCTGGAAGACGGCGTCAGCGTGTTCGATTCACGCGTGATCGTCGAATACCTCGACCATGTCAGCCCGGTGGCGCACCTGATTCCGACCGAGCCGAAAAGCCGGATGGCGGTGCGCGGCATCGAGGCGCTGGCCGACGGCGTCACCGACGCCGCGGTGGCCTTGTATCTGGAGAAAAAGCGTGCGCCCGAACAGCAGAGCCGCGACTGGCTGACGCTGCAGGAAAAAACCCTGTTCCGCGGGCTGGAGGCGCTGTCGGAAGCGCTGGGCGAAAAACCCTGGTATCTCGGTAACGGCATGACGCTGGCCGACGTCGCCTGCGGCTGCACGCTCGGCTATCTGGGCCTGCGCTTTTCCGAGATCGGCTGGCGCAGTGCGCACCCCAATCTGGCGAAACTCGCCGACAAGCTGGCGACGCGCGCATCCTTCATGGAAACGGTGCCCGTCGTCTAAGCCGTCATTGCGAGGCAAAGCCGAAGCAATCCAGAATGCTTGCGGTCCGCGAACTTATGGATCGCCACGCCCTTCGGGCTCGCGATGACACTTAGAATGAGCAGAGGAGAAGAGCATGGCCCATACGGTAGCGACCTTGGCGGGCGGCTGTTTCTGGTGCATCGAAACGGTGTTCAACCGGCTGCGCGGCGTCGAATCCGCGGTGTCCGGCTACATGGGCGGCCACACGACGAACCCGACCTACAAGGACATCTGCAACGGCGACACCGGCCACGCCGAAGTGGTGCAGGTGACGTTCGATCCGGACGTGATTTCGTATCGCGAACTGCTGGATGTCTTCTTCACCCTGCACGACCCGACCCAACTCAACCGCCAGGGCAACGACGTCGGCACCCAGTATCGCTCGGCGATCTTCTGGCACACGCCGGAGCAGAAGGCCGAAGCGGAAGCGGTGGTCGCCGAGCTGACGGAATCAAAGCAGTTCGACGCGCCGATCGTCACCGAAGTGACCGAGGCGACGACCTTCTATCCTGCCGAGGACTACCACCAGCGCTACTACGAGCAGAATCCCCAGCAGCCCTACTGCCAGTTCGTGGTGGCGCCGAAGGTGGCGAAGGCGCGGGCAAAATACGCGTCGCGCCTCAAAGACTGACGAGATGGAAAGAGCATGGCATGAACATCTCGGCAATTGATGTGAGTTTTGACGAATCCATGATGTGGCTGGCCTTGTCGGACGGCCGCAAACTCGGCGTACCGCTGGCCTACTTCCCCCGCCTGTTGCACGCCACGCCGGAGCAGCGCCTGCAATACGAAATGTCAGGCAACGGCACGGGCCTGCACTGGGAGGCGCTGGACGAAGATGTTAGCGTAGAAGGCCTGCTGATGGGCGTGGGCGATCAGACACAGGGCCACTCGCTGGTAGCTTGAAAGCGTTCGAGGAATTTAATTCGAGCTTGGAACCTTTATTCCACGGGCGAAATATGCCACGCGCTTTAAAGGGAATTGAGCTTTCCTACAGCCCTGAAAGACGAAGTCTTCAGAGGATGCTCTAGCGCAAAGGTTTGACGCCTCCACGGCGTCCAAGTCCAAAGGCTATGCGGTAGACGTCTGGCATCTGAATACGGTCGCCAGAGAGATATTGAACCAATCCGAGTTGAACCAGATCTTCCAGCACGCCCTCTGCCCCGTCCTGAAGATGCTGAGGTGGTAGCTTCACTTCCTTGTTTCTCATCTGGTCATTAAGAGTTCCAATGACACCGGAAGAGCCCCAAATAGCCAATATCTCCTCCTTGGAGCAGGGTACCGTTACCTGCCGGCGAAGTGGCGTCATGACTACTTCCACCCAAGGGTAGTCCTCTTTTGTAATTTCATCCACACGTACCCGTGAGGCTTCCTGTACACCCTGCTGTATAGCCTTGTAATGTAGGGCATAGGGCCATTCCGTAGGCATGTCCTCGACCGACGCTGCATGACGAAGGGCGGCAGCGTAGCTTCTAGGACTAACCTGTTCACGTCCATCGAGCAGGTGGTTTGGTAGCCATGTATAAGGGAATCCACGTTTGTGTCCGCTGGCTCCAGATGCCATGGTGGAACCAGCAATGGCATGAAATACGATCTTCTGCAAATCCTCATCTGTCCGTAGCGGCTTCGGGATAACCCATGCCACACCATTGTCACTCTGTGACCATGTTAGCCTGAACTCAGCTTCG
>JAJYXA010000492.1 GCA_021791235.1 Pseudomonadota bacterium | reverse complement strand
TGGCAACGTCGATGTCGGCCACCGGGATGTTCTCGTACAGCGGGTTGAGCGGCTTCAGCATCCAGCCGTCGTCGTGCTTCACGAGTTGGCGGAAGATGTACTCGTCGTTGACGTAGGCGACCACGTAGGAGCCGTCCTTGACCAGGCCGGACGGCTCGACCACGATGATTTCGCCCTCCTCGAATTCGGGCAGCATGGAGTCGCCCAGCACCATCAGGGCATAGGGCTCGGAACCGGCGCAGTTGCTGGCCTCGTTGATGTCCTGGATGGGAATGGTCTTGCGTTCGGCGCGTTCATTCATGGGTCTCGTTGATACCTGACTAATTAGCTCGGGATTATAGCCAAAAGCGACGGCCGCGAAATCAGCGGCCGCGCATGAACATGCCATCGAGTTCCTCGAGGCCGATCTGGAACCAGGTGGGGCGGCCGTGGTTGCACTGCCCGGCACGCTCGGTGGCTTCCATCTCGCGCAAGAGCGCGTTCATTTCGGGCAGGGTCAGATGGCGGTTGGCGCGCACCGCGCCGTGGCAGGCCAAGGTGGCCAACAGTTCGTTGCGGCGCTCGGCCAAGAGGCGCGCCACGCCGAATTCGGCGACTTCGGCGAGCACCGCGCGGGTAAGCTCCACCGGGTCGGCGTCCTTCAGCAGCCACGGCACCGAGCGCACCGCCACCGAGGTCGGCGAGGTGATCGACAGCTCGAAGCCGATCTCGGCCAACGCCTCCAGATGCGGGCCGATTTCCGCGACGTCGCGCGCGTCGACCGTCAGCGCGACCGGAATCAGCAGGGTCTGCGCCGGCACCGCGCGGGCATCGAGCGCAGTCTTCAACTTTTCGTAGACGACGCGCTCGTGCGCGGCATGCATGTCGACCAGCACCAAGCCCTGCGCGTTCTGCGCCAGCACGTAGACGCCGTGCAACTGCCCCAGCGCGTAGCCGAGCGGCGGCGCGTCCGCCGGGACCACCGCGTCGTTCCCTGACCCCTGACCCCTAACCCCTGACTGCTGTTCAAAAGGCGCGTAAAACGCCATCACCTCGTTCACCGGCAAAGCCATCGACGCCTGCTGCGGCGCGACATAGGCGGGCCTGAGCGCGCTCGGCGTCTGCGCGTCCGGCGCCCCCGCCTCGACCGGCGCCGACAGCAGGCGCTCGACCGCGTGGAACAGAAACTGGTGCACGCCCCGGCTGTCGCGGAAGCGGATCTCGGTCTTGGCCGGGTGCACATTGACGTCGACGCCGTCCGGCGGCAGTTCGATGAACAGGCAATACGCCGGGTTCAACTGGTGATGCAGGACGTCGCGGTAGGCCTCCTTCAGAGCGTGGACGATCAGCTTGTCGCGCACGAAGCGGCCGTTGACGAACACATGCTGGCTGTCGCGGCTGGCGGTAGCGGCGCCGGGGCGGATCACCCAGCCGCTCACCCGCAGCGCCCCGGCGGCGGCATCGACCGCGATGGTGTTGCGCTCGAACGCCTCGCCCAGCACCTGGCGCACCCGCGCGTGGGCCGGCTCGGCATTCAGCCGCAGCTGCACCCGGCCGTTGTGTGTCAACGTGAATGCCACCTCGGGGTTCGCCAGCGCCAGCCGCCGCACGGTCTCAGCGCAATGGGCGTATTCGGTGGCCTCGGTCCTGAGGAACTTGCGCCGCGCCGGGGTGTTGAAAAACAGGTCCTGGATGTCGAGGGTGGTGCCGGTCGCGCGCGCGGCCGGCGCGGGCTCGCCGGGGCGCCCGCCTTCGGCCTGCACCGCCCAGGCGTGGTCGGCGCCGGTGTGAGTGGAGTTGGCGCTGCGGCTGGTGAGCTGCACTCGCGCGATGGCGGCGATCGACGCCAGCGCCTCGCCGCGAAAGCCCAGGCTCGCCACCTGTTCGAGGTCGGCGAGGCTGGCGATCTTGCTGGTGGCATGCCGCGTCAGCGCCAGCGCGAGCTCGTCGCGCGCGATCCCGCTGCCGTTGTCAGCGACGCGGATGCGCTTGATGCCGCCCTGCTCCAGATCGATCTGGATCTCGGTGGCGCCGGCGTCGAGGCTGTTTTCCAGAATTTCCTTCAAGGCCGCGGCGGGGCGCTCGACCACCTCGCCGGCGGCGATCTGCGAGATCAGCACATCGGGCAGGACGCGGATGCTCACAACGAACCCGCAAACGGCACGCCGCGGCGCGCTGCCATGGCACGGCCGAGGCGTTCGATATCGGCGGCGCCGAGCACTTGGCGCGCCAGCGGCAGCACATGGGTGTTTTCGAATTCGAGATGCGCGCGATTCATCGCCACGAAGCGGTGCGCCGTGGCCGCGTCCAGCGTGGCGGCGGTGCCGGCTTCGATCTGCTGCAGCTCCCCGCGCAGGCGCCGCCACAGCAGCGCCAGCTCGTCGTGTTCCAGCGTCAGGGCTTCGACCAGGTCGCAGGCTCCGGGGGCGCCAGCCTGTTCCAGCAACGGAAACAGGTTGCGCTCCTCGTCGTCGTGGTGATGCACCGCCGCGGTGTCGAAGTAGGCCAGCACCGCGCGCGCTGCCTGCTTTGCCTGCGCGTCGGCGCCGTGGGCAGGCAGATGCGTCAGCAGCTTATCCAGCGTGTCGCACTGTTTTGAAATGCGGCCGTGACAGGCCTCAAGCACCTCCAGCGGCCGGTCGAAACCCGGAGCCGCCGCACCCAGCAGGCTGACCGTCATGGATTGCGCGTCAGCCGCGACGGCGCGGTCAGCGGATGCGTATCGAAATAATTTTTGATGCCGCCGACGATGGCATCGACCAGCCTGTCCTGATAGGCGGGATCGTTGAGGCGCTTTTCTTCTTCGGGGTTGGAAATGAACGCGGTCTCGATCAGGATCGAGGGAATGTCGGGCGCCTTCAGCACCGCGAACCCGGCCTGCTCGACCTGCGCCTTGTGCAGCGTGTTGACGCCGCCGATCTCCTTCAGCACGGCATGCCCCAGCTTGAGGCTGTCGTTGATGGTGGCGGTCTGCGACAGGTCGATCAGGGTGCGCTTGAGGAAGGGGTCCTTGACGTCGATATTGATGCCGCCGACCAGGTCGGCCTCGTTTTCCTTCTTGGCCAGCCAGCGCGCGGCAACCGAGGTCGCCCCGTTCTCCGACAGCGCAAACACCGACGAGCCGCGCGCGTGCGGCTTGATGAAGGCATCGGCATGGATCGACATGAAGAGGTCGGCCTTCACCGCACGCGCCTTGGTGACACGCTGCGCCAGCGGCACGAAATAGTCGCCGTCGCGGATCAGCACGGCGTGCATGTTTTCCTGCGCGTCGATTTTCTGCTTGAGCTTTTTCGCCAGTGCCAGCGTGACGTCTTTCTCGTGCGAGCCGTTGGCGCCGACCGCACCCGGATCCTCGCCGCCGTGGCCGGCATCGATCGCCACGGTGATCAGACGGGCGTATTGCGGCGCTGCGGGCTTGGGCGACTCGGCCACCGCGGGCGGCGGCGCAACCGGGTTCGCCACCGCAACGTCGGCCTGGACCGGGCTTGCCTGAACCGGGTACAGGTCCACCACCAGCCGGTGGCCATATTGCCCCAGCGGTTGCAACTGGAACACCGACGGCTTGATGGCGGTTTTGAGGTCGAGCACCACCCGCATCACGCCGGGGCGATTCAGCCCCACCCGAATGGCCGTGATGTAGGGATCGTCTGCCGAGAGCTGTCCTACCAGGGCATCGAGCGCGGCGCCAGCCTCCACGCCCTCGAGGTCGATCACCAGCCGTTCTGGATTCGACAGGGTGAAATATTTGTGCGCGACCGGCTGCGTCGCCTCCAGCGTGATCCGCGTGTAATCGGGCGACGGCCACAAGCG
>JAJYXA010000274.1 GCA_021791235.1 Pseudomonadota bacterium | reverse complement strand
TGAAGTCCTCGAGGTCGAAATCCTTGCCCTTCTTGACCTTGTCGGCGAGCTTTTTGGCTTCGGCCAGATCGACCGAGCCTTGCGCCTGCTCGATCAGCGAAAGCACGTCGCCCATGCCGAGGATGCGCTGGGCCATGCGCTCGGGGTGGAAGGCTTCCAGCCCGGTGGGCTTTTCGCCGACGCCGATGAACTTGAGCGGCTTGCCGGTGATGTGGCGCACCGACAGCGCCGCGCCCCCGCGCGCGTCGCCGTCGAGCTTGGTCAGCACCACGCCGGTGAGCGGCAGCGCCTCGTTGAAGGCGCGGGCGACGTTGATCGCGTCCTGGCCCTGCATGGCGTCGACCACGAACAGGGTTTCGACCGGCTTGACCGCGGCGTGCAGCGCCGTGATCTCGGCCATCATCGCCTCGTCGATCGCCAGCCGGCCGGCGGTGTCGACGATCAGCACGTCGTAAAACTGCTTGCGTGCATGACCCTGAGCGGCCTGCGCGATTTTCAGCGGATCGCGTTCGTCGCCCGCCTCGAAAAAGCTGACGTCGAGCTGCTTGGCAAGCTGCCGCAGCTGGTCGATGGCGGCGGGACGGTAGACGTCGGCGGAGGCGAGCAGGACCTTTTTCTTGCGGTTCTTCAGCAGCAGTGCGAGCTTGCCGCTGGTGGTGGTCTTGCCCGAACCCTGCAGGCCGGCCATCAAAATCACGGCGGGCGGGGTGGCGGCCAGGTTGAGGTCGGCGTTTTCGCCGCCCATCAGCCGGGTGAGCTCTTCGTGGACGATGCCGATCAGCGCCTGGCCCGGAGACAGGCTGGTGAGCACTTCCTGACCCAGCGCGCGGGTTTTGACCGCCTCGATGAAGTCCTTGACCACCGGCAGCGCGACGTCGGCTTCGAGCAGGGCCAGGCGCACCTGACGCAAGGTGTCCTGCACGTTGGCTTCGGTGATGCGCGCCTGCCCGCGCAGGTTTTTGACGACACCGGCGAGGCGTCCGCTGAGATTATCTAACATGGCTTCCTTGTTGCCGCTGTGGGCGGCATGGATAATGAGGCTGACTGAATTCATGCATTTTAACGAATGTCTCCGCTATTGCTGGTTACTTTGTGTGTGAGCGCCCTGTATGGCTGGGTGGCCTGGCGCCTGCAGCGCACGCCGCCCGCCGCATCGGTGCGCTGGGTGCTGCCGCTGGCCCTGCTGGCGCACGGCGCGCTGATCTATCAGTCGGTGCTGGGGCGGGGCGACATCCGGCTGGGATTCGGTAATTCCCTGTCGACGATTTTATGGCTGACCGCGGTGGCCTACTGGCTGGCCAGCCAAGGCGCACCGCTGGCGCGCCTGCAGTCCTGGGTGAGCGGGCTGGCGGCGCTGTCCGTGCTGGCCATGGCGTTTTTCACCGCCACCCATGTCATTCCCAACTCGCAGGCGCTGGCCCTGCGCGCGCACCTGGTGGTGTCATTTCTCGCCTATGGCCTGCTGGCGGTGGCGGCGCTGCACGCGGTGATGATGACGATGCTGGAAAAACAGCTGCATCGCGGCGCGTTTCCGCAGGACGGCGCGCCGCCCCTGCTGACGCTGGAAGCCATGCTGTTCAAGACCATCGGCGCCGGCTTTGCGCTGCTGACGCTGGCGGTGTTCAGCGGGGTGTTCTTTTCTGAAGAACTGTTCGGCACGCCGCTGCAGTTTTCCCACAAGATCGTGTTCGCCATCCTGTCCTGGCTGGTGTTCGGCGGCCTGCTGGTCGGCCGGCATTTTCGCGGCTGGCGCGGACGCACGGCGCTGGTCTGGACGATCACCGGCTTTACGCTGTTGCTGCTGGCTTACCTGGGTACCCAGTTCGTGCTGGAAGTGGTGCTTGGACGCTGAGCCGTCCGTCCGGCGGCGCCCTTGAACCGCCCTTTTCAGGAATAGGTTTTGGAAACCCTGTCCATCGGTACCCTGTTCGGCCTGCTCGCGGGCCTGCTGTTTCTGTCGGCCTGCTTTTCGGCATCCGAAACCGCCATGATGGCGATCAACCGCTATCGGCTGCGTCACGCCGCCGAAACCGGCCACCGCGGTGCGATCCTGGCCCTGTCGCTGTTGAACCAGACCGACAAGCTGCTGGGCGTGATTCTGCTCGGCAACAACCTGGTCAATATTGCGGCGGCGACGCTGGCGACCATTATTTCGATTCGCCTGTTCGGGGATTCGGACGTCGCGCTGTCGCTGGCGACCTTGCTGCTGACCTTTCTGATCCTGGTGTTCAGCGAGGTCACGCCCAAGGTGCTCGGCGCGTCCCACCCCGAGCACATCGCCTACCCGGCCGCGTATGTACTGATGCCGCTGCTCAAGCTGACGTATCCGGTGGTCTGGTTCGTAAACCTGTTCGTGCAGGGCATCCTGCGGCTGTTGCGGATCAAGCCGCCGGAGCCGGGACACGGCAGCCGTCTCGGCCTGGAGGAGCTGCGGACCATCGTGCTGGAATCGTCCGGCGTATTGCCGCGCGAACACCACAGGATTCTGGTGAATCTGCTGGAACTGGAAGACATTACCGTCGACGACGTGATGACGCCGCGCAACCAGATCGAGGCGATCGACATCGAGGACGAGCCCGAGCGCCTGCGCCAGCAGATTGCCACCAGCCATCACACCCGGCTGGTGGTGCAGGCGGGTTCGTCGGACAACCTGCTCGGCGTGCTGCACGTGCGCCGGGTGCTGCACGCGCTGGCCGGCGAGGAACTGGATCCGGAGACCCTGAAGGACAATCTCGAGGCGCCTTATTTCGTTCCGGCGGGCACGCCGCTGTTCACCCAGCTGCGCAATTTCCGGAGCAGCCGGCGACGGCTGGCGCTGGTGGTCGACGAATACGGCGAGCTTCAGGGCCTGGTGACGCTGGAAGACCTGCTGGAAGAAATGGTCGGCGAATTCACCACCCAGGCGCCGTCGGATACGGGCTATCTGCGGCGCGAAGCGGACGGCAGCTGGCTGGCCGAGGGCAGCGTGCTGCTGCGCCATCTGAACCGCAAGCTGGGCCTGTCGCTGCCGCTGGACGGGCCGAAGACGCTGAACGGCCTGTTGCTGGAGCAATTCGAGGACATCCCCGAGGCCGGGGTGAGCCTCAAGCTGGGCGATGTGCCGGTGGAAATCGTGCAGACGCAGGACCGCGCGGTCAAAATGGCGCGCATCTACCTGCCTTCGTCGGATGAGGCCGTGTCTGAATCTCCCTCAATTTAGGCGGAAAATCGCCGTTAAGGCCTGTGATTCCCTGTCCGTCGCCTGTCGGCGGGCGATGCGTAGACGATAATTTGACGCAGGACCGTCTGGACCGAACTATGGCTGCTGTGACAAATACCAACAATTTAACCGGGCTGGCGCGCGCCATGGTCAATCATGGCTGGTTGTCCGAAGACGACGCCGAAGGGGTGTGGAAGCGTGCCAGCCAGTCGGGCGAATCCTTCGTCACCGAATTGATCAAGGGGCGACGCTTCAAGGCCGACCAGGTTGCGGAATTCGCGGCCGCTTCGTTCGGCTTCCCCTACCTGGATTTGAGCGCCATGGATGCCGAGAGCCTTCCGCAGGGGGTGCTCGATCCGAAACTGGTGCAAAAACGGCGCGTGATTGCCTTGTACCAGCGCGGCAACAAGCTGTATGTGGCGACCTCCGACCCCACCCACCTGCAGGCGCTGGACGAGGTGAAGTTCCAGACCGGCCAGGCGGTCGAGCCGGTGGTGGTGGAGGACGACAAGCTTGGCAAGCTGATCCAGAAAGCGGGTGAGGCAGACGACAACACGATGGCCGTGCTGAATGCCGAAGACCTCAATCTGGATT
>JAJYXA010000566.1 GCA_021791235.1 Pseudomonadota bacterium | reverse complement strand
GTCGGCCGGGTTGATGTCGACTTCACCGACTTCGTCGGCTTCCGGCATCACCGCCACCGTACAGGCGGAGGTATGGATGCGGCCCTGCGATTCGGTTTCCGGCACGCGCTGCACGCGGTGGCCGCCCGATTCGAACTTCAGCCGCGAATAGGCGCCCTGGCCGACGATGCGAACGATGGCTTCCTTGTAGCCGCCGACCTCGCCGGGGTTCTCCGACACGATCTCGACCTTCCAGCCCTGGCGTTCGGCGTAGCGCGTGTACATCCGCAGGAGATTGCCGGCGAACAGCGCCGACTCGTCGCCGCCGGTGCCGGCGCGGATTTCGAGGAAGATGTTGCGCTCGTCGTTGGGGTCTTTCGGCAGCAGCGCGGTCTGCAGCGCGATTTCCAGCTGCGCGATGCGGGCGGCGCTGTCGGCCAGCTCCGCTTCGGCCAGTTCGCGCATGTCCGGATCGGCGAGCAACTCGCAGGCGGATTTCTGGTCGGCCTCGGCCTGGCGGTATTGGCGGTACAGTGCCACCACCGGGCTGAGGTCGGCATGCTCGCGGGTGAGCTTGCGGTAGCTGTCCATGTCGCCGGCGATCTCGGGTTGCGACAGCAGCGCGTCGAGTTCCTCCAGCCGCTCGTCGGCGCGAGCGAGCTTGTCCTGTAAGGAGGCTTTCATTCCGAGCGCAGCCCGTAGAGCTGGCTGATCAGACGGACGACCTGGTCGCGCTCGACGCTACTGGCGTGATTGAGCGCGTGGGTGGGCGCATGAAGCAGCTTGTTGGACAGCGCGTGGCTCATCGCCTCGAGCACGGCGCGCGGGTCGTCGCCGCGTGCCAGCGCCTTTTCGGCCTTCTCGATCTCGTGGCGGCGATGACGTTCGGCATTGTCCCGCAGCGAACGGATCACCGGCACCAGCTCGCGGCCTTCCATCCAGTGCACGAAACTTTCCACGCTGGTTTCGATGATCGCCTCGGCCTGTGCCACCTGCGCGACGCGGTTGTCCATGCCTTCGCGCACCACCTGGCCGAGGTCGTCGACGCTGTAGAGGAACACGTCGTTCATGTCGGCGACCTCGGCTTCGACGTCGCGTGGCACTGCGAGGTCGACAATGAAGACCGGGCGATGGCGGCGCTGCTTGATCGCACGCTCCAGCATGCCCTTGCCGAGGATGGGCAACGGACTGGCGGTGGAGGTGATGATGATGTCGTAGCTGGGCAACTCGTCGGGCAGCGCGGTCAGCGGAATCACCCCGGCGTTGAAGCGCTCGGCCAGCGGCCGCGCGCGCTCGGCGGTGCGGTTGGCGACGGTCATGCGGCGCGGGTGCTGCGCGGCAAAGTGGGTGATGCACAGTTCGATCATTTCGCCGGCGCCGATGAACAGGCAGGCCTGATCCCTGATGCTGGGGAAAATGCGCTCGGCGAGCCGTACCGCGGCGGCGGCCATCGACACCGAATTGGCGCCGATCTCGGTGCTGGTGCGCACTTCCTTGGCAACCGAGAAGGTGCGCTGGAACAGCTTGTGCAGCAGGAGGCCGAGGGTGCCAGCCTCTTCGGCGGCGGCAACCGCCTGCTTCATCTGACCGAGGATCTGGGTCTCGCCCAGCACCATCGAATCGAGTCCGGCGGCGACGCGGAAGGCATGTTGTGCCGCCTGTTCGCGCGGCAGCGTATACAGGTAGGGCGCGAGTTCACGCCGCTCGATATGGTGGAAGTCGGCCAGCCATTGCGCCACGGCCTCGGGGGAGGGCGTGTTGACGTACAGTTCGGTGCGGTTGCAGGTCGACAGGATGGCGACTTCGGACGCGCGCTGGCTCTGCGTCAGTTCATGCAGTGCCTGCACCAGCTTTTCGGGGCCGAACGCCACCTGCTCGCGGATCGCGAGTGGCGCGGTGTGATGGTTGACCCCGAGGGCGAGAAGCTGCATGACGGCAGTTGGCCGAAAAACGAAGACCGCTATTTTACCCGCTCCCGCTACTGCGGGCGCGGGGGAAAGCTCAGGCGGTCGTAATAGCGCCCGCGATAGAGCAGACGGCGGTGTTCGGGTGAGTCGGAGAACGCGCTGCGGGTGTGCAGAACGTTGTTGCAGATGAGGCCCATGCCGGGATTCAAGCGCGCAGTGAGGATGTATTCCGAACTGGCGAGAATGTCGGCCAGGGCTTTGACGGCGGCCTGCGTGACGGCGTCGCCTTTCCATACGATCGAGCGGGTGCGCGCGGTGTAGCGCATGTAGAGAAAACCGTCGTCCGGATCGACCGCGAACACCGGGCCGCTCTGCTCGGGGCGCGCGACGTTGTCCTCGTCCATGCGCGCGGGGATGGTCATCGCATCGGGCTGCATCAGCGCGGCGACGTAGTCGGGATTGACGTCACGCAACTGGATGTAGGCGATTTCGTGGTCGAGCAGCGCGTTCTCGCCGCCGGATTCGGCGTTCTGCGCGCAGTGCAGCGTCATGCCGAGGATGCGGCGGTCAAGCGCATTGTAGTAGCCGTCGGTATGCCAGTTGATCGGCTTGTGGGTGTAGGGGATGAAGTCGCCGCGCACGCTGCTGCCGTCGCCGCCGGCCGGAGTGATGCTGGACAGGCCGTCCTCGTCGGCGAGGTAGTTCCCTTCCAGGCGAACGAGGCCAAGCTGCTGTGCCAGTTGATGCGGGATCGACTTGCCGGCGGCGGGCAAGTGCGGCGCGCTGTAGATCGCCATGTTGGCACGCGCGCAGCGCTCTCCGAGCGCACGGGTTTCGTCTGCGGTGAGATGCCGCGGATCGGCCAGCGGCACGATCAGGTCGTCGACGCTGCGCGGATACGCAGCGAGCCTGGCGTCGCGCCAGGCGCGGTAGCCGGTTTCGTTGCCCAGATCGAAAGGCGAATTCGCCATGCCGCGCCTTATTCCGGCGGCAGCATGTCGGGCGAACCGAAGCCGCGCTTGACCGGCGCGTCGGACAGCAGGCCCTTGAAGCTCTTCCTGACCGTGCCCATCATCTCGGGCATTTCGATGTCCATGATCTGGTCCATGATCCAGGTCTTGTCGTTGTCGCCCATCTCGTCGCGGATCTGCAGACCGAGGAAACGCAGCGCCGGGAAGCTGGCCTTCTCGTCGTCGGGGAACTCGAACTCGGCGTAATCGTTGAAACGGCGGTTGAGGAAGTCGATGAACTCGGCCTTGAAATTGCGGCTGGGGTCGGGGCCGACCACGCTGATGATGTTCTCTTCCATCACTTCGCCCAGCCGGTTGGCGACCGCCTGCAGTACGGCGACGCGGCGCTCCGGCGTCAGCGTGGCGTAGGCCATGCGGTCGCAGTAATGCACCAGGAAGGCGAGGAATTCGGCGATCAGCTTGAAGCCGCGCGCCGGCGTGATGATGTCGTAGTTTTCGCGGCCGAGGTTGTCGACGGCCTTGTCGGCAACGCGCCAGGTGGTGGTGGCGACGGCACCGGCGATTTCTTCGGCGCTGCGCTCGCCGTCCTTCTTGAACCAGACAGTTTTGACGCGGATGGGCATGGCCATGATTATTCTCCTGTGGCGACGGGGCGGGCGGGATCGGTGATCCACTCGCTCCACGAACCGGGGTAAAGCCGTGAACCGGGAAGGCCGGCGATTTCCATCGCCAGGATGTTGTGGCAGGCCGTGACGCCGGAACCGCACATGTGGATCACCTGCCAGGCCGGCTTGCCCTTGAGCAGCGCCTGATAGTTCTCGCGCAGCGCCTCGGGCGGCAGGAAGGTGCCGTCCACGTCGAGGTTTTCGTCGAATTGGTAGTTGATGGCGCCGGGCACGTGCCCGGCCACCGGATCGAGGGGTTCGAACTCGCCGCTGAAGCGG
>JAJYXA010000129.1 GCA_021791235.1 Pseudomonadota bacterium | reverse complement strand
GGTGCAGGAAAATGGTGACGCCGGCAATGGTGACATGGGTCAGCAGCAGGGCGACGATCGCGTAGCCCAGCCACGACAGATGAAAAAAACCAGCGAACATGCAGATATGCCTATGGGAATAAAACGGTTCGACCCTATTCTACGCGAATAGTTGCCAAACGAATGATCAGGCCGGCGTGCCGAGCAGGCGTACTTCGCGCTGCGGATAAGGAATGTTGATGCCGGCGGCCTGGAAGTTGCGCCAGATCGCGAGGTTGATGTCGGAGCGCAGCTGCAGCGTGCCCTGCTCCGGATCGGCGATCCAGTAACCCAGTTCGAGGTTGATGCCGGAGTCGGCGAATTCCACCAGGAAGGCCCCCGGTCCCGGCTCGGCCAGGACGCGCGGCTGCGCCCGGGCGGCCTCGACCATGATGCGCATCGCCTGATCGAGATCGGTCTCATAACCGACCTGCACCGGCAGCGAGAAGCGCATGTTGGGATCGGTATAGGATTCGTTGCGTACCACCTGGCTCACCAGCAATTCGTTGGGAACGATCGCCTCGACTCCGGAGAGACTCCTGACCACCGTGTAGCGGGTGGTGATTTTGCTCACCAGACCCCGGTCGCTGCCGACCGTGATCAGGCTGCCGATGCTGATCGAATGGTCGAGCAGGATGATGAAGCCGGAGACATAATTGCTGGCGATCTTCTGCAGGCCGAAGCCGAGACCGACGCCGAGCGCGCCGCCGAACACCGAGAGCGTGGTGAGGTCGATGCCGACCAGGGGCAGACCGATCAGCACCGCCAGCAGAATCAGAAACACCTTGGACAGGCGGGTAAACACCGCGCGCAGGTTGCCGTCCAGCCCCTCGATGCGCTGCAGCCTCTCCTCCACCATGCCCGACAGCCATAGCGCCACGAACAGCGTCGCCAGCACCGTCACCAGGCCTTGCAGCACTATCCAGAGATTGAGGCTCTGCTTGCCGACGTCGAAGCTGACGCCCTCCATCATGCGGATCAACTCGGGCAGCAATCCGGTGATGTGCAGCGCCACCAGCGCCCACACCAAGAGCGCGAACAGGCGCTCGAAGGGCGCCAGCCAGGCGGCGGCGCCGAAGGTGTAGCGCAGCACGTAGAGCACCGCGCGGATCGCCGCGAACGACGCCAGGAGCGGCTCCGCCAGCGCCAGCAGATGGGTGTGGAAGTGTCCCTGCAGCAGCGCCTCCGCCAGCATCACCAGCACCAGCGCCACCAGCGGGAAAGCCAGCCGCTTCAGGCCGCCCCTTCCCAGCCGCCAGGCACGGCCCTCGGTCTGTCCCTGAGCGCGCACCATGCGGCTGGCGAAAAGGGCCAGCGCCAGGCACAGCACCAGAGCGCCCGACTGCCAGAACACATCCGGGCGCAGCAGATCGTGCCAGAAGCCGATGAGCATGTTCGGAAAGCCGCTGGTCTTCATGGCAGTTCTTTCAAGCTTGCCGCTCCATGGCCGCCGCGTAGAAACCGTCGGTGCCGTGCCGGTGCGGCAGCAGGCGCATGTCGTCGCCGCAATCGATATCGATGCCCTGCTCCGCCAACAAGGCCGAAGCGGAAAGACGCCGGAAACCGGAATGGTCGGCCAGGAAGGCATCGACGATCAGTTCGTTCTCCTCCGGCAGGATGCTGCAGGTGGCATACACCAGACGCCCGCCCGGCTTCACCAGGCGCGCTGCCGCGGCCAGGATGTCGCGCTGCTTCCGGGCGAGCTCGGCGACGCTCTCGGGCGTCTGCCGCCACTTCAGATCGGGATTCCGGCGCAGGGTGCCCAGGCCGCTGCAGGGCGCATCGACCAGGACCCGGTCGATCTTGCCGGCGAGCCGCTTGACGTGCGCGTCGTTCTCGCCGGAAATGCGCACCGGATGAACGTTGGACAGTCCCGCCCGCGCCGCCCGGGGCTTCAAGCGCGCCAGCCGCTTGTCGGCAACGTCGAACGCATAGAGCCGGCCGGTGGAGCGCATCATGGCGCCCAGCAGCAGGGTCTTGCCGCCGGCGCCGGCGCAGAAATCCACGACCATCTCGCCGCGCTTGGGCGCCAGCAGGCAGCCCAGCAACTGGCTGCCCTCGTCCTGCACCTCGATCGCGCCATCGAGGTAGAGCGGGTGGCGGGCGAGCGCCGGCTTCGACTTCAGGCGCACGCCCAGCGGCGCGTAACGGCAGGCCTCCGCCCCGATAGCGTCGGCGGCAAGCCGGGCGAGCACCGCCTCGCGCGTGGCCTTGAGCGAATTCACGCGCAGGTCCAGCGGCGCGCTCTGGTTCAAGCCGCGCGCCAGTTGCAGCAATTCCTCCTCGGACAGGCGGGGGCGCAGCCGCTCGATCAGCCAGTCGGGAAAATCGACCCGCACGGCGAAATCGAGCGCCTGCTCCGGCTGCGCGCGCAAGCCGCCCAGCCATTCGGCTTCCTCGGCCGTGACCACCTCCGCCAGCTGCCGCTGGGACAAGCCGTTGATACGCACGAGCGCCGCCAGAATCAGGCGTCTGGGCGTCGCCAGCGGCTGCGCCAGCCGCTCCAGCAGACGCCGGCGGCGCAGCACCGCATAGACGGTCTCGGCGATGAAGCCGCGCTCGCGCTGGCCCAGGGCGCGCCGCTCGTGGAAAAAGCCGGAGAGCACGGCGTCGGCGGGCTGGCTGAAGCTCAGGAGTTTCTTCAGCGCCGTGGCGGCATCGTCGATCATGCCCGGAGTGATGCGTAGGTTCATTTTTTCCTATCGGCCCGCTGAGGGTGCAACTGAGGCGGAGTCTGGCGTAACTCAGCGCTTGCGCGCGAAGCCATTATCGTCGAACTCGAGTTGGTCCGCGACCTGGACGAAACTCTCGCCATGGTGATCGGTGTAGCGGATTTTCAGCGGCAGGCCGCGCAGGTCCACTCCCAGCCAGACCTCGGTGGACTCGCCGTCGTCGCCGACGCTCTTCAGGTGCAGCACCCGCTGCGCGCCGAAGGCGAGCTTCAGGCGTTCCTCGCCCAGCACCTCGAAGCGGTAGCGCTCGAACTTCTTGCCGGTCGCCACCATCACCTCGATCCGCCCCGTCGGCAATCGCCGGCCCAGTTGATAGAACACGCTCAACACGTCCTGCGCTCCCGGCGACAGGGGCGCCTGCCGGCCGCCGGAGTAATGCAGTTGCCCCCGCGCCCAGTCGAAGCTGGCGGCCTCGGCCGCGACGCCGTTGCGCACGGTATGGAATTCGAGCGGCTTAAGGCCGGCGGCGGTGATCTCGCCCTCGCTCTTCTGGATCACCTGCGCCTTCTTGAACAGAGCGGCGATCCCGGTGGTTTCGGTGACGCTGGTCAGGGTGTAGGTCTTGCCCTCGCGACGCCAGGTATGGGTCGCCCGTCCGACGACGAAGTCCAGGTCGTCGCGGCTGATCGCAAAACGGATGCGGCCGCTTTGCGGCAATTCGAACGCTGGCGCCTTGGCGGCGGCGGCGGACGGCAGGAACGCCAGCCCCCAGCCCAGCAGCAGGGTTGCCAGTTGCAGCAGCAGCAGTCCCGATCGCTTCATCGATCCGGCCATGTCAGGCCGCAACCGGCGCCGCCAGCGGCGGTGCCGGCGGCCCCTCGCGCAGCAGGACGACCCGCCCCGCCGTCAGGCGCAAGCGTCCCTCCAGGAACCAGCGCACCGCTTGCGGGTAGATCCGGTGCTCCTCGGCCAGCACCCGCGAGGCCAACGCCGCCTCGTCGTCGGCGCCATGCACCGGCACCGCCACCTGCGCCACGATGGGACCGGCGTCGAGCGAGGGCGTGACGAAATGCACGGTGCAGCCGTGGATCCTGACCCCCGCGGCGAGCGCCTGGGCGTGCGTAT
>JAJYXA010000251.1 GCA_021791235.1 Pseudomonadota bacterium | reverse complement strand
CACGATCACGCGCCGCAGCTTGATGCCGAGGACAACCCTGCCCCCGAGCCATTAAGCGACGCCGAACATAAACTGCTGCACGCTTTGAGCCACTGCGAGCAATTCACCCGTTCGGCTTTCAGCGGACTGGGGGAACCGCCCGCCCGGACGGTCCCCTTACTGCCGAGTTTGCTCACTCTGCTTCCGGCAGAGCTTGAGTCCCCGTTCCGTCCTCCCCGAAGCACATCCCTCATTTAACTCCGCTTAGCTTGCGGGGTTCAGCAGATTTTCTTATTCCGCGGCTCGATGAGTGCGTGGTCACGTTTGTCGCGCCGTCAGGCGCTATTCGAGGTCGATTATGAATAAATGGAATTTACGTTCCCGGTTATGTGCTTGCGCCGTAGCGGTGACATGTGCATTTACGGCCACTGCCCAGGCGGCCGAGCGGTCGGTCAAATTCGCCGTTCCCAACAGCCAGATTCAGGCACTGGGCATTCAAACGCTGCCATTACAGAGCCAAGCAGGCTTGGTCAAGGCGAGTTTTCCTGCGCAGGTAGTCGTCCCCGCAAGAGCGGAACAGGTTGTCAGCTCACCCGTGGCCGGCCTGGTAGCGCAATTGCTGGTTCAGCAGAACCAAGTCGTGCGCTCGGGTGCACCGCTGGTGCGCATCGTCAGTCCGGAACTCGGCCAGTTGCAATTACAGTTGCTGCAAGCCACCGCCCGCGCCACGCTTGCGCGCCAAGCGGCGCGGCGCGAACAAGCTTTGTTCGACGAAGGCATTATTCCGCAGCGCCGGGTGCAGGAAACCCAGGCCGCTTTGATGGAAGGCGAAGCCGTGCTCAACCAAGCCAAGGCGGCGCTGCGTCTAAGCGGTATGTCGGCCGCGACGATCGAGCGCATCGCGGCTTCCGGCAAGCCGCAAGACAGCATCACGCTGGCCGCGACGCAGGGCGGCATTGTGACCGAGATTGCCGTCAAGCCTGGCCAACGGGTCGACGCTGCGACCGCATTGTTACATGTGGCACAAACCGACACTCTCTGGCTGGATATTCAGCTTCCGGCGTCGGAAAGCGCGAATTGGCCGGTCGGAACGAAGGTCAAGGTGGCCGGACGGGACATTACGGCGCGCATCTTGAGCGCCAGTCCGACCGTCTCGTCCAGCAGTCAGACGCTCGTGCTGCGTGCGGCCATTGAAGGCAAGACCGGCCAGGTTCGGCCTGGCGAGTTTGTGACGGTTGAGCTGCCCGTCGCGGTCACCCAAGACAGTTGGGACATGCCGCTTTCCGCAGTCGCCCACGACGGAAACCAGGCGTATGTGTTCGTCCGCGCCTCGGACGGGTTTGAAGCCCGGCCGGTGCGGGTCACGGCCAGCGCCGGACAGAGGGTGCGCGTGCAAGGCCCGCTCAAAACCGGCGAACAGGTCGCCGTTTCCGGTGTAGTGACGCTCAAGGGCGCATGGCTCGATGAGAAGGGGGGTAAGTAATGCTTTCCCGTCTCGTTCAATTCTCCTTATCGCAGCGCCTGTTCATCCTGCTGGCGACGCTGGTCGTCGCAGGTGCGGGTTGGGTTGCGTACCTGGGATTGCCTATCGATGCGTTCCCCGATGTGTCGAGCACCCAGGTCAAAATCATCATGAAGGCCCCCGGCATGACGCCGGAGGAAGTCGAAACCCGCATCGCGGTGCCGATCGAAGTGGAAATGCTCGGCATCCCGAAAACCAAAATCCTGCGTTCGGTCACGAAGTACGGCCTGGTCGATGTGACCATCGACTTCGAGGACGGCACTGACATCTATTGGGCGCGCCAGCAGGTGAGCGAACGCCTGGGCGGCCTGGCGGGAAGTCTGCCGGACGGCATCACGGGCGGCATGGCGCCGATCACGACCCCGCTCGGGGAAATGTTCATGTTCACGGTCGAAGGCGATGGGATGTCCCTGGCCGAGCGGCGCAGCCTGCTCGACTGGGTCATCCGCCCGGCGCTGCGCACCGTGCCCGGGGTCGCCGACGTGAATGCGCTGGGTGGCGTCGTGCGCGCCTTCGAAGTCGTGCCCGACCCGCTGAAAATGGCGGCAAGCGGCGTGACGATGAGTCAGCTTAAGGAAGCGATCAACGCCAACAACCGCAACGACGGCGCGGGCCGGCTCGGCGAAGGCGACGAGGTGCTGCTGGTGCGCGGCGAAGGCCGCATCACCAGCCTTGACGATTTGCGCGCGGTCGTCGTCGCGGTGAAGGACGGATCACCAGTACGCGTCGGCAATCTGGCCGAGGTCAAGATCGGCACCGTCACGCGTTACGGCGTGGTGACGCAAAACGGCAAGGGCGAGGCCGTCGAAGGACTGGTGCTGGGGCTGCGCGGTGCCAACGCGCAAAAAGTCGTCGAAGGTGTGCGCAAGAAACTGGAGGAGTTGCAACCGACGCTTCCGCCGGGTGTACAGATCAAGACTTTCTACGACCGCGCTTCCCTTGTCACCAAGGCGGTCGCTGCGGTCTCATCCGCGCTGCTCGAAGCGACCGCTTTGGTTATCGTGCTCCTTGTGCTGTTCCTGGGCAATCTCCGGGCGGCCCTGACGGTGGCTCTGGTCCTGCCGCTGGCAGCGCTGATCACCTTCATCCTGATGCGCGGCTTCGGCATGTCGGCGAACCTGATGAGCCTGGGCGGTCTGGCCATCGCCATCGGCATGCTGGTCGATGCCGCCGTGGTGGTGGTCGAGAACATCGTGCAGCGCCTGGCGACCGATCCCACGGCCGGCATGCTTCCGCGCCTGCATACGATCTATCGCGCGGTGCGCGAGGTTGCGGTCCCGGTCACCTCCGGGATATTGATCATCATTACCGTGTTTCTGCCGCTCCTGACGCTGCAGGGCCTCGAAGGCAAATTCTTCGTGCCCGTGGCGCTCACCATCGTATTCGCCTTGGCCGGCTCGCTGGTGCTATCGCTGACCGTGATTCCGGTGCTGGCGTCCTACCTGCTGCACGAGGTCAAGCACGAAGAGCCATGGCTGCCGCGCAAGCTGCTAGCGCTGTACGAGCCGGCGCTTGCTTGGGGTCTGCGCCGGCAGCGCGTCGTCGCCGCGGTGGCGGTGGTGATGTTGCTGGCGGCCGGGGTGATCTACACCCAGGTCGGCAAGACCTTCATGCCGACGATGGACGAGGGCGACTTGATCGTCGGCATCGAGAAACTGCCTTCAATCAGCCTGGAACAAAGCGCCGCGCTCGATCTGAAAATTCACCAGGCCATCATGCAAGCCATTCCCGAGGTGACGGGTATCGTGGCGCGTGCCGGCTCCGATGAAATCGGCCTCGATCCGATGGGCCTGAACCAAACCGACACCTACCTCCTGTTGAAACCGCAAGGCGAATGGCGCCTGAAGAACAAGGAAGCGCTGATGAACGCGGTGCGTAAGGTGCTCGACCCCATGCCCGGCATCAAGTACAGCTTCACGCAGCCGATCGAAATGCGCGTGTCGGAAATGATCATCGGCGTGCGCGGCGATCTTGCAGTCAAAATCTTCGGTCCCGACCTCGACCAGCTCAACCAGTACGCGAGCCAGGTCGTAGCGCTCCTCAAGACGGTCCCCGGCAATCAGGACGTGTACACGGTCCAGAACGACGGTGTGCAGTACTTGCGGGTTGCGGTGGACCGCTTGCAGGCTGGCCGCCTGGGCTTGACCGTCGAAGAGATCCAGGACGCGCTGCGCACGCAGATCGAGGGGCAAAGCGCCGGAATCGTCATCGAAGGCAACCGCAGGCTGTCCGCCCTGAAGACGTTGAGGGGACTGGAGGACAAACGCGAAGTCGTCCTCCCTGATCACGTAAAAGCCACAATCGACAAGATCGAGGTTCTCCAACTA
>JAJYXA010000351.1 GCA_021791235.1 Pseudomonadota bacterium | reverse complement strand
CAACGCCGACGTCGCGGCCGGCAAGATAGCCGGTGTGCTGCAGGCGGAAAAGGTCATTTTCATGACCAACACGCCTGGCGTGCTCGACAAGCAGATGCGGTTGCTGACCGGGCTGATTCCGCGCGAAGTCGACGAGCTGATCGCCGACGGCACCATTTCCGGCGGCATGATCCCCAAGGTCGGCTACGCGGTGGATGCGGTGAACAGCGGCGTGAAAACCGCACACATCATCGACGGCCGCGTCGAGCACGCGCTGCTGCTGGAGGTTCTGACGCCGGAAGGGGTCGGCACCCTGATCAAGCGCGCCTGAGCCCCCCGGTATAATTTCGTTGCCTGCAAAGGGCAATCTGCACGTGGCGCAAGGCATCCCGCCTGCCGGGGCAGGAAAGACTGTGAAAGTTGAGCCAATGGAACAGCAAGATCAAAGGGTGGAACGTCGCCAGTGCGATGTACTGGTGATCGGCGGGGGGCCCGCCGGATCGACGGTGGCGCCGCTGCTGGCGGAAAAGGGCTACCAGGTGGTGCTGCTGGAAAAGGCGCGGCATCCGCGCTTCCACATCGGCGAGTCGCTGCTGCCGGCCAACCTGCCCCTGTTCGAGCGGCTCGGCGTGGCTGACGAAGTGAAGACGATCGGCATGGAGAAATGGGCAGCCGAATTCGTGTCGCCGTACCATGACAGGACCCAGGTCTTCCATTTCGCCGACGCTTGGGACAAGTCGATGCCCTACGCCTACCAGGTCAAGCGCGCCGAGCTCGACGACATCTTGATCCGCAACGCGGCGACGAAGGGGGCCGAGGTGCACCAAGGCTGCAAGGTGAACGCGGTCGATTTCCTGCCGGACCATACGGCGACGGTCCGTGCCCGCCATGACGACGGCCGCGAAACCGAATGGCAGGCGCGCTTCGTCGTCGACGCCTCCGGCCGCGACACCTTCCTGGCCCATCGTTTCCAGATCAAGCACCGCAACCCCCGGCACAACAGTTCGGCGGTCTATGGCCACTTCGCCCATGCCAGGCGCCACGCCGGCCAGGACGAAGGCAACATCACGATTTTCTGGTTCGATCATGGCTGGTTCTGGTTCATCCCGATGATGAACGACACCACCAGCGTCGGCATGGTGACCTGGCCGTACCACATGAAAACCAAGGGTACGCGCAGCCTGCAGCAGTTCCTGCTGGACAACATCGCGACCTGCCCGGAACTGGCGCTGCGCCTGAAGGATGCGAACCTGATGACCGAGGTCGAGGCGACCGGCAATTTCTCGTATGTCGCCGACCGCACCCACGGGGCCAACTACCTGCTGCTCGGCGATGCCTACGCCTTCATCGACCCGGTGTTCTCGTCCGGCGTGTGGCTGGCGATGAACAGCGGCGTGATCGGGGCCGAGGCCATCGACGCCTGCCTGAAGAACCCGGCTGCCGCACCGGCCGCGCTGAAGCGTTTCGATGCGCTGATGCGGCGCGGCCCCAAGCAGTTTTCGTGGTTCATCTACCGGGTGACCAACCCGATCATGCGCGATTTTTTCATGGGTCCGAAAAACGTCTTCCGGGTGAAGGAGGCGCTGCTGTCGGTGCTGGCCGGCGACATCTTCGGCAGGACGCCGATCTGGCGCTCGATCTGGATATTCAAGGCGCTCTACTACTTCGCCAACATCTTCCAGCCCAGGCGTGCATTCATGGCCTGGAAAGAGCGGCGCTTCAATATCCGCAAGGTCGATGACCCGGCCGTGTACAACGCATAGTGACGCTGCAATTTCATTCCTCGTCGCCCCCCACTTTACGTCATACCGGAAGCGAACTTGGCGGTGCACTGCTGGGTCAGGCGGTGTCCGCGTCCGCGTCGGGGTGGCCGATCCAGGCGATCTGCGCGCCCTTGTTCGGGGCGGAGACGGCCGCCGTTCAGGAAACCTGGCGGCTGGCCAGCCCGTGTCTGCACGGCACGAGCGAGGGCATCACCTGGCGGCGGGCCGGCGACATCCTGTTCGGCGTCATCGATCTGGACGAGGCCGAATTTGCCGCGATGGCTGATCGCCCGCCGCTGCAGGCCGCCAGCGAGGAAGCCTACCACCGCATCTTCCGCCTGCTCGACACGCAGAAGTTGCCGCACCTGTGGCGAATCTGGAACTACATGGCCGCCATCAATGCCGAGACCCATGGGCTGGAGCGCTACCGCCAGTTCAATATCGGCCGCCAGGACGCGTTCATCGCCCATCGCCGCAGCGCCACCGGCAACATGCCGGCGGCCTGCGCCCTTGGCCTGGCCGGCGGCCCGTTGTCGATTGCCTTCCTGGCCGGCGCGACGCCGGCCGTGCCGCTCGAGAATCCCCGTCAAGTCAGCGCCTGCGAGTATCCGGCCGAATACGGACCGCGGGCGCCGATCTTCTCGCGCGCGGCGCTGGTTCACCCGCCCGGGCAGGAAATCCTGTTCATTTCCGGCACCGCCAGCATCGTCGGCTACCGCACGATCCACCCCGACGACGTCGCCGGGCAATGCCGCGAGGCGCTGGACAACATCGCCGCAGTCGTTGCCGAGGCCAATCGCGCGGCGCGCTCGCGGCCTTTCTCGCTCGACGAGCTGGTGTACCGCGTCTATGTGCGCCATGCGGCCGATTTTCCCGTGATCCGCGACACGCTCGCGCCACGGGTCGGCGGAGCGGACGTGCTCTATGTGCAGGCCGACATCTGTCGCGCCGACCTGCTGCTCGAAATCGAGGCGATGGCCTCGCATGGCCTGGGGAATGATTGATGACCACGGCAGGCAGGTTTGCTGTCGTGCGGGCACTGGCTGTGTCGCGGATAGTCGGCGACCCGTGTGCGCGCCGATGAGTGAACGCCTGTTCGCCCGTCTTCCGCTGCGCGCCGCTTTTGCGATCTGTGGCCTGGGCATATCGCGCGGCGCGCTGGCGGCGATCTGCCTCCTCTGGCTGCCATTCGCGATGCTGCTCCACCCGCTGTTGCCGCGCCGCATCGGCCAGCCGCTGGGGCGGGCTGTCATCTCCGGCGGCTTTCGCGGCTATCTCACCCTGCTGACGTGGCTGTGCGCCGCCCGCTTCGATCTCTCCGAACTCGACCGTCTGCGCGGCCAGGGGCCGCTGATCGTCGCGGCCAACCATCCTTCCCTGCTCGACGCGGTGATGATTGTCTCGCGCCTGCCGAATGCGGTGTGCGTGATGAAGGCGAGCCTGCTGGACAACATCCTGTTCGGCGCGGCGGCCCGCCTGGCCCGTTATATCCGCAACGATGCACCGCTGGAGATGATCCTGAAGGCGCGCGAGGAATTGCGGGGCGGCGCGCAGCTCGTGATCTTTCCGGAGGGTACGCGGACCGTGCGTTTCCCGGTTGACGCCTGCCAGTCGGCGGTCGGCCTGATTGCCAGCCGTGCCGGCGTACCGGTGCAGACGCTGCTGATCGAATTTTCCACGCCCTACCTGGGTAAGGCCTGGCCGCTGTTCCGCCGCCCGGAACTGCCGCTCTCATTCCGCATCCGCCTCGGCCGGCGCTTTCCGCCGCCGACTGACATTGTCGCCTTCACTGCCGAGCTGGAGGCCTATTTCCATGCGGAACTGGATGCGGCTCCGCAGCCGACCGCTGCCTGAAGCCATGCCGCATTCCTCGCCGACCCATCTGGTCCTGATCCCCAGCTACAACCCCGGTCCCCAGGTGCTGGAAACGGTGAGGGCGGCGCGCGCGCAGTGGACGCCGGTGTGGGTCGTCGTCGACGGCAGCACCGATGGCACGGCGCAGTCATTGCAGGCACTGGCCGCCGCCGACGCGGGCCTGCGCGTCATCGTGCTGACGCAGAACCGCGGCAAGGGCGCAGCGGTTCTGGC
>JAJYXA010000405.1 GCA_021791235.1 Pseudomonadota bacterium | reverse complement strand
GAGTGGGGCAAGCACAGTTGGCACTGCGCACATGCTTCACCCATTACGAGAGCAGACGCAGTTTCAGCAACCGAGCTTGCCATCCAGGAATTGGACGCCAGCTTTTTCAGGGTTCGATTCGACCGACTCACGCCGGCAGAGAAGCGGTATTTGCGTGCCATGGCGGAGCTGGGTGAGGGGCCGCACCGCTCCGGCGATATCGCCCATTTGCTGAACCGGGATGTCCAGGCCGTAGCGCCGATTCGTGCAACCTTGATTGGCAAAGGGATGGTGTACAGCCCATCGCATGGCGATAACAGCTTTACCGTGCCGCTGTTTGACGGCTATATGAAACGCGTGATGCCCGATCTGCAATGAGTCGAGAAATCGATGTGCGGCTGCATTACTTCAACAGCCGGTGCCGTGTCAGTGCCAGCGCAATGACGTAGCCCAGGCTGCCGTAAACCAGCAGCGCGACGACGTGCAGGGCGATGTCGCCGGGCACGTTGCCGACCACCAGGGGGCGCGCCAGGTCGACCGCGTGGGTGAGCGGCAGCCAGGCCGACACGCTTTGCAGCAGCGGCGGCAACTGCGACACCGGGAAGAACACGCCGCACAAGAGCACCATCGGCGTGATCACCAAGGTGAAGTAATAGAGGAAAAAGTCGTAGCTCGGCGACAGCGCGTTCATCACCAGCCCCATGCCGCCGAAGCAGAAGCCGATCAGCAGAACCACCGGGATGATCCACAGCGTCATCCAGAAATGGCCATACAGGCCCAGCCCCCAGATCACCGCCAGGATCGCCAGCCCCGAGAGCAGGCTTTTCGACACCGCCCAGGTCAGCTCGCCCAGCATCACGTCGTCGAGCGTGAGCGGCGCGTTCATGATGGCGTCCCAGGTGCGCTGCACGTGCATGCGCGAGAAGCTCGAATACAGCACCTCGAAGGTGGCGGCGTTCATCGTGCTGTAGGCCACCGTGCCGGCGGCGAGGAAGGTGAGGTAGGGCATGCCGGCGACGTCCGGCAGCAGGCTGCCGAGGCCGTAGCCCAGCCCGAGCATATAGAGCATGGGGTCGGCCAGGTTGCCGAGGATGGACGGGATGGCGAGCTTCTTCCACACCAGGTAGTTGCGCTGCCACACCGGGATGAAGCGCCAGGACAGCCGGGGTAAACGCAGGTGGGTCAGCATGCGCGGCTCGCTAAGGGGTTGGTTTTCACCGCAGAGGACGCGGAGGGGCAGTGAGGGGTTGCTCCGTGTCCTCTGCGTTCTCCTTGTGCGACTTGAAACATTGCACTGTGCATGCCGCTCAATCCCGCAGATCGCGCCCGGTCAGCTTGAGGAACACGTCCTCCAGATTGGACGGCCGGTGCAGGTAGCGCAGCGCCGGTGCCTGCTTCAGCGCGGCGATCACGCGCTCGGCATGGTCGGTGTAGCAGAACAGGGTTTCGCCGACGGTCTCGAAGCGCTGGCAGACCTCGCCGGCGTAATCGCGCGCCCAGGCTTTCAACCCCTCGCCGTAGACCTCGACCACCGCCGGCTCGATGTGCGATTCGATCAGCGCGCGCGGCGCGCCTTCGGCCACCATGCGGCCGTGGTCGAGGATGGCGAGGCGGTCGGTGAGGCGCTCGGCCTCTTCCATGAAGTGCGTGGTCAGCACGATGGTCTTGCCGTCCGCGATCAGTCGCCGCAGGCCCTGCCAGATGAGGTGGCGCGCCTGCGGGTCGAGGCCGGTGGTGGGTTCGTCGAGAAACAGGATGTCGGGGTCGTGCACCAGCGCGCGCGCCAGCGTGAGGCGCCGCTTCATGCCGCCCGACAGCTGCGCGATCTGCGCGTCGGCCTTGCTGGCGAGTCCGGCGAACTCCAGCAGCTCGGGCAGGCGCGCGGCGATGGCGGCCTTCTCCATGCCGAAATAGCGGCCGTAGGCGAGCAGGTTTTCGCGCACCGAAAAATCCGGGTCGAGGTTGTCCATCTGCGGCACCACGCCGACTTTCATGCGCGCCTCGCGCGCGTGCCGCGGCACCGCGATGCCGGCGAGTTCGATGCTGCCGGCGTCGGGTTCGATCAGGCCCAGCAGCAATCTGAGGGTGGTGGTCTTGCCGGCGCCGTTGGGGCCCAGGAGGCCGAAGCATTCGCCGCGCCGCACGGTCAGGTCGAGGCCGCGCACCACCTCGGTGTCGCCGTATTTTTTCGTCAGGCCGCGCGCCTTCAGCACGGGCAGGCCTCCAGAAACGCCTGCTTCAGTTCCTTCAGTTTGCCGTGGAAGAAATGGCCGGCTTCGGGAATGACCTTCACCGCGAGCCCCTGCTGCCCGGCCCACAGGCGGATCGCGGCGGGCGGGATGAGTTCGTCGGCGTCGCCGAAGATCACCACGCTATCCGGCGGCACCGGCTCGAACTCGTACAGGGTGACCGCCGGCGCGACCAGGATCAGCCGCTTCGCCTGGAGTTCCCGGCGCAGCCGGTGCTGGACGTAGGCGCCGAACGAGAAGCCGGCCAGCGCCCACGGCAGGCCGGGGTAGCTGGCCTCGACGAAGCGGGCGACCGCGAGCAGATCCCCGGTCTCGCCGACGCCGGCGTCGAATGTGCCGTCGCTCATGCCGACGCCGCGAAAGTTCGGCCGCACGCTGACCCAGCCGGCCTCGTTGGCCGCGCGGGCCAAAGTCGTCACCACCTTGTTGTCGAGGCTGCCGCCGTGCAGCGGATGCGGGTGGGCGACCAGCAAGAGGCCGCGACGCTCGGTCTCGGGGTCGTCGATCACGGTTTCCAGCTTGCCTGCGGGCGCCGGGATGCGCAGCTTGTAGCGTTTCACTTCAACTGCAAGCGTTCGACGATACGCCCCTGCTTCAGATGCACCTCGAAGATTTCGTCGATGTCGGCCTCGTCCACATAGGTGTACCAGACGCCCTCCGGATAGACGACCAGCAGCGGGCCTTCGTCGCAGCGGTCGAGACAGCCGGCGCTGTTGATGCGGCATTTGCCCTCGCCGCTCATGTTGGCGTGCTTGACCTTTTGCTTCAGGTAGTCGCGCATGTGCTGTCCGCCGGCGGCGCCGCAGCATTTGGCGCCGTCGTCGCGCAGATTGGTGCAGAAAAAGACGTGGTGTTTGTAGTACTGATTAGTCATTCGAAAGGTCCGAATGTTTAAGCGCGTTGCCATGCGCTTTTTCGACAGGATATTTGCGCGCGTTGAGCGCCAGCTTGTCGGCGGCGGCGGCGAGCAGGTCGATGTCCAGCAGGTCGGCCAGCCGGGTGAGGTAGATCAGCACGTCGGCGATTTCCTGGCGCACCGCTTCGTGCTGTTCGGGGCCCAGCTGGCGGCTTTGTTCCTCGCTCAGCCACTGGAAGGGCTCCAGCAGTTCCGCCGCCTCCACGGAGAGCGCCATTACCAGGTTCTTGGGGGTATGGTAACGTTCCCATGCGCGTGCCAGGGCGAATTCGCGAATGCGCCGGCGCAGGGTGTCGAGGCTGTCGATTTCATGGGGACTCATGGGCGGCATGATACCGCGGCGGGCGGCAGGCTTACGACACCCGTGTCGGGTTGCCGACGTCCCGGCGGAGAGCGAAGGCCGCAAACCCTCGCCGATCGGCGCTGTCGGGGCGTTTGGGGTCTGGCCTGCGGATTGCTTGTCGTCTTTGACCGCAAGCGTTGTTTTTTAATTCGCTCTGGCATAATGCCAGCGGATTGACTGCATATTAAGGGAGGGTGGACAGATGGTTACGATCAGGAAGCATATCGTGCGTGCTGGCGTGGTGTTGGCCGTGGCCGCCATGGCAGGCTGTTCCAATACGCCGACCTATCCGCCGGCTCCCGAGCGCACCGGTCAGTTCGACTGGAACTATCTGGTCGGCCCGGGCGATT
>JAJYXA010000532.1 GCA_021791235.1 Pseudomonadota bacterium | reverse complement strand
GCCGCTTCGAAAAGGGGGCGATCCCGTTATTTCAGCGCCTGGCTCCATCTTGCCCGTCCAATCTTCATGGCAACAGAAAATCCGCGACTTCCTGGAAGCGGCGGCGCTGGATGGCC
This sequence comes from Pseudomonadota bacterium, assembly GCA_021791235.1. Next base: position 3,724 of record JAJYXA010000532.1, on the reverse strand, counting down.
TCGCTTGCGTCCTGGAAGGGATGCGCGAATTCCGTACTGCGCGCGACCTGCGCCCCGCAGCCTTGCGCGGCGGCCATCAGGTCCTGCATGTCCGCGAGCCGCACCACGCGGTCGCGTTCGCCGCCCATGATCTTGATTCGCGAGCAATCCGCCGGCAGGCAATTGACCGGATCGTAGCCATGCGGGCACCCCAGCAGCGAAATACGGCTCGGCGAGGAATCCACCACCAGGGCATCGTACTGGTCGGGCCGGGTGCCGATGGCGTTGAGCAGCACCACGCCGCCCATGGACATCCCGTACAGCAGACGCCGCTGATAGCCCAAGCCGTTGAGGTGGGCGACGATTTCGCGGTAGTCGCCCACGATTGCGGCCAGACGGCTCCTGCCGGAAGACAGTCCGTAACCGCGGTAGTCGTACACGTAGACGTCGAGGCCGAGGTCGCGGAAGAACTGCAGCTCGACGGCAATCTGGTCGGCCAGCATGGCATTGCCGGGAACGACCAGCAGATAGCCCCGGGGGTTGGGGTGGCGCAGCTGGTAGCCGCCGAGGGTGCGGCCGTCGCGGGTTTTCATTGCCAGGTGCTCGATGTCGCGGATGGCTGCGATGCGGCGCGCGTCCGCTGCGCCGGCCACCGAGCGAAACAGCCAGAACGCCAGGGGCTCGCGCAGGCTTCCGCACACGCTGGTCTCGGCGCCAGCGGCGTCCGCTGCCGGGTGGCCGGATATCAGGGCCAGCAGCAGTCCGGCTCCGATGCGGCGTTCGAAGGGCAATTTCACGAGGCGCCTCATAAGGCGTGGCGCCGGCGCACGTGCCGCGCCGCCACAAGCACCGCGGCGGCGGCGATCACGTGCTTGATCGTATGCCCGCTCACCAGCCCGCCGGTCAATTCGAAAACCGGCCGGTCGCTGAAATCGAACAGCAAGGCCAGCAGATACAGCCCGATGACTGCCAGGATGGTGCGGTCGCCGCTGTATCGCGGCGGATAGAGCCGCAGCAGCAGCGGGATCAGCAGCATGGGAACCAGCTGCATCAGCAGGTAGAAACGCAGGTCGCCCATTCCGCGCGCCTCGCTCCAGCCCCACCAGGCGGCGCTGCCGAGGCCGGCGGCTAGAAGCAGCGGAAGCAGGCGCAGCCCGATCCTGGGGCTGACGCGCTCGCACACGATGGCGGCGAACCAAGCCATCAACGCCAGCATCATCGCCAGCCGGTCCCACAGCAGCCGCTCGTTGCCGGGGTCGAGGTGGTAATAGCCCGAGCCGAATCCGACCAGAATGGCGCCCAAAAAGAACAACCTGTAAAGCCAGGCCGCGCGCCGGCCCTGGAAAAACAGCCTGCCCCGCGTGCGCTGCATGAACAGAAGGCCGATGGCCCCCGCCAGCACGAACAGGGCGTTGGAAGCGGTGTCGAGGCAGTTGGGCAGGCCCAGGCAGGCGCGCCGATCGGCGAAATCGTGATAACTCGGCGGCTGCGCAATCGGCGGCAGCATCCAGGCGAGCCCCGCCAGCGCGCCAGCCAGCAGCCCCAGGCCGAGCGCACGGGCGTGGGGATGACGCCATGCGCTCATGCGCCGTCCTCGCGCTCGGCCAGCAGCAGGTCGATCATGCGCCACAGCCGCCACAGGTCGGGCAGATCCTCGCGCCAGAAGCGCCAGGTGAACACACTGGGCGCACTGAGATCGACGTGCCCGAGGACGCGCCGGATGAGAAACACGCGCGCCTGTCCCTCCGGCACGGCGGAGGCGAGCGCCAGGCTCTCCGGCCAGGGAATGAGATTGTCATTGAGTCCGTGCACCAGGATCAGCCGCGCCTGCAGCGGCGCGAGATCGTGCCGCGCGAGGTCGAGCCGCTCGATGTCCGCACGCATGGCCTCGGGCAGTCGCGCGAACAGTTCGGCAAAGCGCGCGGGATCGTTGTTGACGGCCAGCGCATACACCGCCTGCGCACCCGGGCTCAGCCCGGCGGCGAGCGGCGCCAGGTTGGCCTGGGGGTCGCGGATGCGCAGCGCCACCATGCGGTCGAACACCTCGCGATCCGGCGCCGCGGCGAGGTAATCCAGGCTGGAATAGGCCAGCACCATGCGGCCGGTATCGTCCGGGGTGATGGTTTGCCACCTGCCCTCGTGCTCGAACCAGCCGGTGGTGAAAAACAGCATGGCGCGCGGCAGGTCGTAATAAGCGCCCACCCCGACGACGAAACGCACCCGCTCGCGGATGTCGTCCTGCAGCGCGGCAAGCACAGCGGGGCCCACCGAATAGCTGAAGGCGGCCATCCCGGCGCGCCCATCCGGCGCCAGTTCCGGGCGGCGGCTGAGCCAGGCGAAGGCATCGGCGATTTCCTGCGCATCGGCGGGACGAACGCGCAACTCCCGGAAGCCGCTGATTTCGGGCGCCAGCACCGCAAACCCGGCGCGCGCCATCGTGGTGGCAAAGGCCACCAGGCGCGGATCGTCCTTGCCCAGCGGCACCGCGCCGGGAACGGCGACGAGGGCGGCGCGCGGACAGCGCGGGGCCAGGTCCTGCCCTGGCTGCGCCGGGGGCGGCGCGGTGCAGCCCTCCAGCGCCGCCGGCAGATAAAGATCGGCATGGTGCGCGCGCCCCGCCACCGTGTAGGCGAGGGCTTGCCGGACCGGTTCGGGGGTCGTCCGCTTGAGCCGGGAATCGGCTGCACCGGCGGCGAAGTCCTGCAGCACGAGTGCCGCTTCGTAGTGCCGCGTGGGTGCGCACCCCGCCAACGCGACGAGGAGCGCAATGGCCAGCGCGAGCGCCTGTCCCCGCAAGCGGAAAAGCGGGGGTATGGCCATCGATCTCTTCCGGATCAAGCGGGCCCGCCGGGGCTGATCAGCAGCACGTCGCACGCCGCGGCAAAGGCCACGTCCTTGCTCACGCTGCCCAGCAGCCAGTCCTGCAAGCCGCCGCCATAGCCATGCCGCCCTAGCACCACCAGGTCGATATGGCTGTCATCAATGCACTGGCAGATCGCGGCGGGGGGAAAGCCGGGCAGGATCAGGCGGCCAACGGCCGCGCTGTTTTCAATCGATTCAAGCAGGGAGTCGAGCCGTTTTCCGGCCTCGGTACGCAGGCGCGCGAGCCAGTCCGTGACGTCCAGCTGGGCAAGCTTCGCCTTGCGCAGACGCTGCTCGACCTCGCTTCCCAGCACGTGCAGCGCGTCCACCCGCGCGCCATCCGCAAGGCCGATGGCATGGTCGACCACCGATGCCGACACGGGGGAGAAGTCCACTGCCGCCAACACCTGGCGATAGGGATCGTCCGCTGGTTTTCTGACGATGAGCACCGGGCAGGTGGCCACCCTCAGCACCCGCGACACGGTGGACCCGAGGAACAGGTCCATCAGCGTGCTTTCGCCGCGCGCCCCGGCCGCCGCCAGATCGGCGGACACCTCCTGCGCGTAGGCGGCGATTTCGGAATGGGCCCGGCCCAGGCGGGTGACGGGATGGATGCGAATGCCGAACTGGCTGGCCAGGGTGGCCGCCATCGCGTCCAGCCGGGACTGCTCGGCCTGCTGCAAGTCCTGGTCGTGCTGGCCGAACTCGTCCGGACCCAGCGTCAGGCCGGGGTAGAGATCGAGCGGGCGCACCACATGCACCACATGCAGCACATGCATCTCGGCATCGTGCTGCTGGGCAATGCGCGCGGCGCGCTGAACAACCCGGTCGGAGAAGGCAGAAAAGTTGGTGGCGGCAACGATACAGCGGAGACTGGGCATGG
>JAJYXA010000181.1 GCA_021791235.1 Pseudomonadota bacterium | reverse complement strand
GCGCGAGGAGGTGCTGGCGATGCGCGAGAAGATGCACGCCGGTCATGTCAACGACAGCGAACTGTTCGACCTCAAGCACGACCGCGGCGGCATCGTCGACGTCGAATTCTGCGTGCAGTACCTGGTGCTGCGGCATTGCGCCGCGCATCCCGAACTGGCCGACAACGTCGGCAACATTGCGCTCCTGCTGCGTGCGGGCACGGCCGGGCTGATCCCCGCCGACGTCGCGCAGGCCGCCGCCGACGCCTACCGCGAATTGCGCCGCCAGCAGCATGCGATCAAGCTCTCCGGCGCCGAATACGCGCGGGTTCCGCCGGCGGCAATGGAAAGCGTGCGCGACGCCGTCAGTGCACTGTGGGCTCAGGTCATGGGCGCGGCGGACTAACCTCGCGCATTTAAATACCGTGCGCTCGGTGCTACACGCGCTCGATACGCTGTCCGATGCGCGTCATGACCTTACGCGTCTCATCCAGCAGCAGCACGCTGGATGCCACTAGCGCCGCCAGTAGCCAGTCGTTCGGCCGCAAATCCGTGGTGCCAAAGATTGCCTGCGCGGGCGGCCAGTGCACTGCCATGGCTTGCAAGGCCAGCACACTGGCCAACGCCAGCCAAAGCTTTCCATTCCTGAAAAAGTTGGCGTTGAACGCACTGCCGTGCTCAGCGCGAGCGTTGAACACGTTGAAAAACTGGAACAACACGAAGGTGGTAAAGGCCAACGTCAGCGCGTAGTTTTGACTATGCGTGTCGAGGCCATGCCGGAACATGAACAGCGTGCCCGCCATCATGGTTGCGCCGTACAGGATCAACCGCGTCAAGCGTTTTGCGGTGAGTATCTGCGCCAACTGCCTGCGCGGTTGGTCGCGCATGATGCCGGGGCGGGCGGGTTCGATGCCCAGCGTCATCGCGGGCGGGCCGTCCATGATGATGTTGATCCACAGCAGCTGAATCGCGGTGAAGGGCGCATGCCAGCCCAGCAGGGACGCCGCCAGCACAGTGAGGATGGCGCCGATGTTGGTTGAAAGCTGAAATCGCACGAACTTGACGATGTTGTCGTACACCACGCGGCCTTCCTCGACCGCCTTGACGATGGTGGCGAAATTGTCATCGGTCAGCACCAGAGTTGCCGCTTCCTTCGTCACCGCCGTGCCGGTGATGCCCATGGCCACGCCGATGTCGGCGGCTTTCAGTGCAGGCGCATCGTTCACGCCGTCGCCGGTCATCGCGGCGACGTGGCCGCCGGCGCGCAAGGCAAGAACGATCTTAACCTTGTGCGTGGGCAAGACGCGGGCGAACACATCGATCGCGTCGATGCGTCGCGCCAGTTCCGCTTCGCTCATTTGATCCAGTTCGGCGCCGCTGACCACCTCTCCGACAAGGCCCAGCTCGCGGCCGATGGCGGCAGCGGTGAGCTTGTGGTCGCCGGTGATCATCTTGACCTGAATGCCGGCGTGTTTGCAGTGGGCGATGGCGTGTTTCGCCTCGGGGCGCGGTGGGTCCATCAGGCCGGCCAGTCCAAGGAATGTCCAGCCGGAAGCCCAGGCCATCAGGTCACCCGCCGGATCGAATTGGGCCGCCGGGATGGCGCGCCGCGCCACCGCCAGCACGCGCAGGGCCTGCGTGGCCAGGTGTTCGTTTTCAGCTTCGATTTGCTGGCGCATCGCATCGTCCAGCGGCGCTTCGTCTGCATTGCCAAGCCACTTATCAGCGCGCGCCAGCAGCACGTCGGGGGCGCCCTTGACGAACATGTCGACCGTCTCGCCCGCGTGATGGAAGGTCGCCATGAACTTGTGCGCCGAATCGAAGGGGATTTCGGCGATGCGCGGCTGTTCTTCCTGCTCGTATTCCGGATCGAGGCCGCCCTTTTGCGCCAGCACCCACAGCGCGCCCTCGGTGGGGTCGCCGATCAACGCGCCCTCGCGCACGCGCGATTCGGTGCACAGGGCCACGGGCAGCAGCAAGGGGCGCAGATCCGGCGCGGGTGCGTCGAATTGAATTTCGCCTGCCGGCAGATAGCCTTCGCCGCTCACCGTGAAACGGCGTCCCGCAAACCACCCGGCGCGCGCGGTCATCTGGTTCAGCGTCAGCGTGCCGGTCTTGTCGGAACAGATCACGGTGGTCGACCCCAGGGTTTCGACGGCGGAGAGCTTTTTCAAGATCGCGCGGTTTTTCGCCATGCGCCACATGCCAATGGCGAGCGTCACCGTCACCACGGCGGGCAGGCCCTCGGGAATGGCGGCCACCGCCAGCGCCACGGCGGTCAGGGCGGCGTCGGTCCACGCCGCGCCGCGAAGGTAATCGAGCGCGAAAATCAGCGTCACCACCACCCCGGCGATGGCGGCGAGTTTCTTGCCCAGAGTGTCGAGCTGCTTTTGCAGCGGAGTTGCGGACTCGGGCGCGGCGGCGATCATGCCAGCCAGCTTGCCCATCTCGGTCGCCATGCCGGTCGCGGTCACCAGCAGTTCGGCGCGGCCGCGGGTGACTACGGTATTCATGTAGAGCAGGTTGAGGCGATCGCCCAAAGGCAGGTCGGCGGCATCCAGCACGGCGGTCGATTTGCCCACCGCGTGCGATTCGCCGGTCAGCGCAGCTTCGTCGACTTCCAGCGTATGCGCTGCCAGCAGGCGCCCGTCGGCCGGGATGCGGTCGCCCGCCTCCAGCAGCACGATGTCGCCGGGAACAAGCAAGGCCGCGTCGAGGTCGATCACGCGGCCATCGCGCCGCACCCGCGCGCTTGCCGCCAGCATGTTCTTCAACGCCGCCAGCGTGCGTTCCGCCCGGTGTTCCTGATAAAACCCCAGCGCGGCATTGAACACGACGACGATGAGAATCACCACCGCATCCTTCAGATCGCCGATCGCCCACGCCAGGGCAGCGGCGAACAGCAGCACGATGACCAGAAAATTCCTGAACTGGTCAAGGAATTTCAGCCACAGCGAACGGGGTTTGGCCTCGACCAGGCGGTTCTCGCCATGGCGCGCCAGGCGTTCGGCGGCCGACGCGATACTCAAGCCCTGCGCCGGAACCACAGCTTGCGCAGCGGCGGCCTCGTCGGTCGAAAGGCTATGCCAGTGCCTGGTTTCAGTGGCCATATAGATAGAGGAACAGCGTGTTCAGCGGGTAGATGACGAGCAGCATGAGGCTGATCCAGCTCACCGAGCGCAGTACACGCGAGGTGGGCCGCAGCACCAGACCGACCACGGCCAGCCCGCTCATCATCATGGCCGAGAAGGCGGAGGCGGCATGCGAGATCGAGACGTCGGCAAACAGCGGGCCGGGCAGGTAGGCAAGGTCGTCGAGGGCGAGGATGGCGCTGTTGGACAGGTTGCTGCCGAACAGGTTGCCGATGGCCAGATCGACCGCGCCCATGCGCAGGGCGGCCACGGTGACCACGACTTCGGGGGCGGAGGTGATGGCTGCGACAAACAGCGTTCCCACAAAGCTCTGCTCCCAGGCCATTGCCACCGCCAGGTCCCTGGCGATGAAGGGCAGCCAGATGCCGGCCACCACCGCAACCGCGGCCAGGGCGTAGCCCTGCACCGCCTGCTTCAGGCTTGTGTCGGGATAAAGCTCGACTCGATCCTCCACATACTCGCTGAGTTGCGCCTGCTCGTAACGATAGAGCGAGCGCATGGCCAGCAGATACAGCAGCAGGATGACGGGCGTGTAGAGGCCGACGTGGCCGAGGGCAGGGATCGTGCCGGCCCGGTACAGCAGCAGATTGAACCCCGTGAAACCGATCAGCGCGATGCCATAGCCGGCAGACAGCACATTGCCTTGCCGTGCACGCGTATAGACGGATTCCTTGCGATACAGAAAATCCAGAAGCACGATGATGAGCAGGTTG
>JAJYXA010000280.1 GCA_021791235.1 Pseudomonadota bacterium | reverse complement strand
GTCGGCCAGGGCGCGCTGCTCACCGGCGAGGTCATCAACGACCACCAGGTGGAAATCGAGCTCGGCGTGCTGAACGGCCACATCCCGGTCGAATGCGACGCCAGCGGCTGCGACGAATGCGTGCGCAGCTGCCGCGTCGACGTGCTGCTGCGTCCCGACGACATCATCCACGACGACGACAGCCTGCTGCTGGCCGAAGTCGAGAACAAGGCCTTCCGCGGCGCCGAATTCCTCTACACGCTGAAGCTGCCGAGCGGCCAGCGGGCGCTGTCGCTGGTGCCTTCGCACCACAACCACGCCATCGGCGAAAAAATCGGCATCCGGCTGGCGGTCGATCACGTCGTGGCGTTCCGCCGGGAGTAAAGACCGTGTCGCCCATCAAGCCTTCGGATGGGACGACCAAGCCTGCAGGCGGGCAGGCCTCCGCCTATCCGCTGCGCGGCCTGCTGTTCAACGTGGGGTTCGGCTTCTGCGCCGCCTTGCTGCTGATGGTTGCGGTGATCGGGCTCGGCGTCACCCAGATGGCGCGCCTCAATACCGAACTGGAATACGTGGTGTCGGTCAACAACGTCAAGAGCCGGCTGGCCTCGCAAATGCGCGACACCCTGCGCGATCGCGCGATGCTGATGCACAACATCGTGGTCTCGATCGATCCCTGGGAAAAGGATGCGCTGTTCATGCAGTTCCAGGAATACGGCGAACGCTACGCCAAGGATCGCAGCCAGCTGGTTGCCATGCTCAGCACGCCGGACGAAAAAAAGCTGATGAATGAGCTCGACACCATCATCACCCAGAACCAGCCGGTGATGTTCAGCGTGGTCGAGTCGGCTCTCGACGAAAACAATTACGGCGCGCTGACGCTGCTGCAGGAAGAAGCCATCCCCCTGCAAAACCGTCTGGTCGAGGCGCTCGACAACATGACCCGCCTGCAGCGCAAAGCCAATGAAGCCGCGCTCGGCAAAACCTTCGCCGCCTATCAGGCCACCCGCAACCTGATGCTGCTGCTGGGCATCATCGCCACGTTGCTGGCGACAATGGTCGCAGTGCTGGTGAGCCGCCGCATGCTGACCCAGACGCGGCAACTGGACACGGAAAAGCAGAAATACCAGACCCTGTTCGAGAGCAATTCCGATGCCGTCGTCATCCTCGACGACAAGGGCTTCACGGACTGCAACCCGGCCACGCTGTCGCTGTTCGGCATGGACTCGGTCGCCACCTTTCTGAACAGCACCATTTCGCAACTCGGCGCGCCGGTTCAGGCGGATGGCATGGCGGCCTACGACCACGCCATGCAGGCCATAGACCTGGCCAAAAAGCAGGGGCATGCGGTCATGGACTGGCGGGGGCGGCGCCAGGACGGCTCGGTGTTTTCGGCCGAAATCGCCATGCACGCGATGCAGCTGGAAGGTCGGCCGGTAATCCAGGCGATCATGCGCGACGTTTCCGAGCGCCGCGCCGCCGAAGCCGCCAAGGAAGCCGCGCGCGAGGCCGCGCTGCAAATGGCGCACGCCAAATCGGACTTCATTGCCAACGTCAGCCACGAAATCCGCACTCCGATGCACGGCATTCTGGGGATGAGCGGACTGCTGCTGAAAACTCCGCTCGACGGCCGCCAGCGCGAATATGTCTCCACCCTGAAAAGCTCGGCGGAAAGCCTGCTCACCATCATCAACGACATCCTCGACTTCTCCAAGATCGAGGCGGGCAAGCTGGACATCGAGCAGGTTGCCTTCTCGCCGGTCGCGCTGGTGCAGGGGGTGGCGGCGCTGTTCCAGGCGCGCGCGCTGGAAAAAAACCTGCGCCTGACGCTGTCGCTGCCCGAGAATCCGCCCGCCGCCCTGCTGGGCGACCCCACCCGCATCCGTCAGATCCTGCTCAATCTGGTCGACAACGCCATCAAGTTCACCCAGTCGGGCGAAGTCGAATTGAGCATGAACTTCGAAACGGAAGATGACAAAATCAACTCCCGGTTCGGCGTCCATGACAGCGGCATCGGCATCGGCGCCGACACCCGGGCACGCCTCTTCCAGGCTTTCTCGCAGGCGGATTCGTCGACCACGCGCCACTACGGTGGTACCGGGCTGGGGCTCGCGGTCAGCAGCCAGCTGGCCGGATTGATGGGCGGACAACTCACGGTCGAGAGCGAACCCGGCCAGGGGAGCCGCTTCACCCTGTCGCTGCATCTGCCTCCCACGGCCTTGCCGCTGGCCGAATTGCCGGCCCAGCCGCTCATTCAGCTACGGGGGCGCATCCTGGTGGTGGAGGATCACCCGGTGAACCAGAAAGTGCTGGCCCACCAGTTGCGCGAAATGGGTCTGCAATACGTCATGACTTCCGGCGGGAAGGAGGCATTGAGCTTGCTGGCGGAGGACGATTTCGACCTGGTGTTGATGGACTGGCACATGCCCGAGATGGACGGTCTGGAAGCCACCCGGCAGATCCGTCAGTTGCCGACGGATACCCGCCACATTCCCATCATCGCACTGACTGCCAACGCCAGTGCCGGCTTCCGCGAGACTTGCCTCGCCGCCGGGGCCAACGATTACATGAGCAAGCCCTATACCGAGGCGCTGCTGGCGGCGCTGCTGATGCAATGGCTGCCGCAGGCCACGCCTGCCGCCGCCCATGCCCCACTGCTCAACCTGCCTGCCCTGCATGCGCGTTATCCCGGCAATCCGGGTCTGGTGAAGGATCTCGAGGCAGTTTTTCTCAGCACCACGGAAGCCAGCCTGGCCGTGCTGAAACAGGCGATCGAACGGGGCGATGTCGCTTCATCCCGCAAGGAGGCCCACGCCCTGAAAGGTGCCGCAGCCAGCGTGATGGCCAGTGACATCCAGCAGGGCGCCGCCAAAATCGAGGCCAGCGTGCAAGGGGGCGATTTCGCAACGGCCGCCACCGAACTGGCGACCCTGGAAGAACGCTTTCGCGCTCGCGCCTGACGCCGCATTGACGCACGCGTTACGGCGCGTAGGATGAAAGCTTACACTGCGGGAGATATGCCATGATGCGTCTTCTTGTGTTCGTTCTCGCCTGGCTTCTCAGCCTGCCGGCACTCGCCACCGATACGCCTGCCCCCTCGCCCGAACAAGCCATGCCACCAAGCTGGATCGGCGTCACGCCCACGCCCCATGGCCCGGTGCTGATCCAGCAGGGACTGCCGCCGCCTTACCGCGACTACCAGATGAACCGCGTCCTGACGCCCGAGGAAAGGAAACGCTGGCTGCAGATGGCGATGCCGATGATGGCCAGCATGATGCAGATGGACGCACGCGAGGCGATGAACTATTTCGCCGTCAAATACCGGGCGAAACCCGGCCTCGGCTTCGACGACGTGGTGCAATCGATGATGCTGCGCGCCAACCGGGTCAATCTGAAATTCGTCGGCAGCAATCCGATGTGGAAGGACTTCGAGGCGATGCTCGGCGATACCGGCGCGCCGCGCGTCGAAGTGTTCAGCTTCTGCGACGTCGCCATCGGCCGCGAACTGCTGAAGATCATCCCGGAGATGGTGGTGTTCCTGCCCTGCCGCATCGCGGTCATGGAAGATGCCGACAAGAACATCTGGGTACTGATGATGAACTGGGACGTCACCTGGCTCGACCTCGCCGGCCAGCAGGCCGGCATGACGCCGGAACTGCGTCTTGGCGTCACGGAAATCCGCGAAAAAATGGATGACGTGATGCGCGCCGGCGCCAATGGCGAGTTATAAGTCCGGCGGCGTCCGCGTAAAAAACGGCTCTGTTGAATTTCAAGTGGGTTGTCCCGCATGAGGGTTGATGGCGTGGAAGTTGAGATTTCCGGCGATCAGGAAGATGACCGTTTTGATCGTGGCCAGTCGTGTGAAGCCACGAGCACGCCGCT
>JAJYXA010000121.1 GCA_021791235.1 Pseudomonadota bacterium | reverse complement strand
TAAGCCGGAAAAACAGCCCAATTCGCGCAAATCGTGCTAACATATTGAATTTTCTGGCCTTCCAAAGCCGCGACGGGCTTGCCCCAAGCAAACTTTGGTCCAGGTATTTCAACCCAGTTTCGAGCAAGATCAGGCGGGGGCAGGATGCAATATGCTCTCGTGCCGGTTCGCGACACGAGCTGCGATTCTCTTTATAGACTGCTTTCCATGACCCGCCCAATTCGCAATATCGCCATCATCGCCCACGTCGACCACGGCAAGACCACCCTGGTCGACAAGCTGCTGCGGCAGTCGGGGACGTTCGCCGCCTACCAGCATATTCAAGAACGCGTGATGGACTCGAACGACCTCGAGCGCGAGCGCGGCATTACCATCCTCGCCAAGAACTGCGCCGTTACTTACGAAGGCACCCACATCAATATCGTCGATACGCCGGGCCACGCCGATTTCGGCGGCGAGGTCGAGCGCGTGCTGTCGATGGTGGACAGCGTGCTGCTGCTGGTCGACGCGGTCGAGGGGCCGATGCCGCAGACGCGCTTCGTCACGCGCAAGGCGCTGGCGCTGGGCCTGAAGCCTATCGTCGTCGTCAACAAGGTCGACCGCCCCAGCGCGCGGCCCGACTGGGTGGTGAACCATACGTTCGAATTGTTCGACAAGCTCGGCGCGACCGAGGAACAACTCGATTTCCCGGTGATCTATGCCTCCGCGCTGCACGGCTGGGCGGTTGCCGACATGAAAGATGCGCCGGCCTCGATCGATGAATTGAAGGACGACCAGAAGTTCAACATGCGGCCGCTGTTCGACGCCATTCTCAAGCACGTGCCGGTACGGAACGACGACCCGGACGGCCCGCTGCAGCTGCAGATCTGCTCGCTCGACTACTCGAGCTACGTCGGCAAGATCGGCATCGGCCGCATTTCGCGCGGCCGCATCAAACCGCTGCAGGACGTGGTGGTGATGAACGGCCCGGATTCGCAGCCGATCAAGGCGCGCATCAACCAGGTGCTGACGTTCGAGGGCCTGGAACGGGTGGTGTCGGAGGAGGCGGTAGCCGGCGACATCGTGCTGATCAACGGCATAGAGGAAATCGGCATCGGCTCGACCATTTGCGCTCCGGAGCAAGCCGATGCGCTGCCGCTGCTCAGAGTGGACGAACCGACGCTGACCATGAATTTCATGGTCAACAATTCGCCGCTCGCCGGCCGCGAAGGCAAATTCGTCACCAGCCGCCAGATCCGCGAGCGCCTCGAGCGCGAGGTCAAGAGCAACGTCGCGCTCAAGGTCGAGTTCACTCAGGATTCCGATACGTTCATCGTTTCCGGGCGCGGTGAACTGCACCTGACCATCCTGCTCGAAAACATGCGCCGCGAAGGCTATGAGATGGGCGTTGGCCGCCCGCGCGTGGTGATGAAGGAAATCGACGGCGTAAAGCAGGAACCGTACGAACTGCTGACGGTCGATGTCGAAGAAACCCATCAGGGCGCGGTAATGGAAGAGCTGGGCCGGCGCAAGGGCGACATGCAGGACATGGTGTCCGACGGCCGCGGCCGCGTGCGTCTGGAATACCGCATTCCGGCGCGCGGACTGATCGGCTTTCAGGGCCAGTTCCTGACGCTCACGCGCGGCACCGGGCTCGCCAGCCACATATTCGACGACTACGGTCCGGTCAAGGGCGACATGGACGAGCGCCGCAATGGCGTGCTGATCAGCCAGGAGGACGGCGTTGCCGTTGCCTACGCGCTGTGGAAACTGCAGGAGCGCGGCCGCATGTTCGTCGCCCCGGGCGAAGCGCTGTACGAAGGCATGATCATCGGCATCCATTCGCGCGACAACGACCTGGTGGTGAATCCGATCAAGGGCAAGCAGCTCACCAATGTGCGCGCTTCGGGCACCGACGAGGCGGTGCGCCTGGAGCCGGCGATCGAGCTTACGCTGGAGAAAGCGGTGGAATTCATCGCCGACGACGAACTGGTCGAAATCACCCCGAAATCGATCCGCCTGCGCAAGCGCTACCTCAAAGAGCACGACCGCAAGCGCGCTTCGCGTACCCAGGCCGCTGCTTAAGACACCGCGGCTGTCCCCCAAGGGGGACTTCCTTTGGGCGTGGGAGCGGCGCCCTCGCCGCGATCAGTTGTAGGAGGGGCGCCCTCGCCCCGATTAGTGCCGGCGCGGGGTCCGATCGGCCCGAGGGCGGGCCTCCCACAAAGCTACATCGAAGTCCGATCGGCCCGAGGGCGGGCCTCCCACGCTTGCCGCTCAGGCAGGCGCGACGGGCATCGCGCGGCGCCGCACGACCTGCAGCCCGAGCGCGGCTGCCACGAGACCGAAGCCGATCAAATCGGCGACGGCGGTGGGGTAGACCAGCGCGAACCCGGCGACGATCAGCATGCAGCGTTCGACCAGATTGGTTTTGATCAGCGCCCAGCCCTGAAAGCCGCCGGCCAGTGCGGCGATGCCGACGGCCGCACTCAGCGTGACCTCCGCGATCGACCACCAGTTGGCCGTGGCTAAAGCCTTGGTCGAACCCATCAGCAGCAATCCTTGGCCGGCGGGATCGAGCACGAACATGAACGGCACCAGGAACGCCGGCACGGTGTACTTCCAGCATTGCATGGTCGTCTTGTACGGATCGCCGCCGGTGATCGCCGCTGCGGCGAACGGGGACAGCGCCGTCGGCGGCGAGACCTCGGACAGCACGGCGTAATAGAAAATGAACATGTGCGCGGCGAAGTCGGGCACGCCGAGCTTGATCAGCGCCGGCGCGGCGATCACCGCGCAGATGATGTAGGAGGCGGTCACCGGCACCGCCAGGCCGACGATCCACACCACCAGCGAAGTGTAGATTGCGGTCATCAGCAGCGAGCCGCCGGCGTAGTCGATCACGATCGAGCTGAACTTGAGCCCGAGCCCGGTGAGCGTCACCACGCCGACGATAATGCCGGCGCCGGCGCAGGTCGCGGCGACGTTGAGCACGCCCATCGAGCCGCCTTCCATTGCCTTGACGAACGGCGACTTGAAGATCAGCGGCAGCAGCGGGCCTTTGCCGCGGAACAGGTCGTAGGAAAAGAGCGAGGTATCGCTGCGCAGGAAACTGGTGACGAACGATACCACCGTCGCCCAGAACACCGACAGCACCGGCGAGAAGCCCCACATCATGAACGCGACGATCGAAATCAGCGACAGGAAGTGATACCAGTAATGCTTGGTCAGGTTCCACACCGTATCGGCCTTCTCGATCAGCAAATCGCCCATGTGGTATTTGCGCGCGTCGATCTCGACCATCAGGAACAGCGCGAGGTAGAACAGGACGGTCGGGATGCAGGCCATCAGCAGCACATCGAGATAGGAAATCTTGAGGAACTCGGCAATCAGGAACGCTGCCGCGCCGAGCACCGGCGGCGAGATGATCGCGCCCAGGCCGCCCGCGGCGAGCAGGCCGCCGGCGGCGTTCTTCTCGTAGCCGGCTTTGGCCAGCATCGGCCAGGCCACCGCGCCCAGCGTCACCGTGGTCGCGACCCCCGACCCCGAGGGGCCGCCGAGCAGGAACGAGGCGAGCACCACGGTGCGTCCGGCGCCGGTGGGCTTGCCGCCCATCGCGGCGAAGGAGAAGTCGATATAGAACTTGCCCGCACCCGAATACTGCAGGAACGCACCGAATATGGTGAACAGGATGATCAGCGAGGACGACACGTCCACGGCCACGCCGTAGATTCCCTCCAGTGTCATGTACATGTGCCCGACCAGCCGGCCGACTTCGTAGCCTTTGTGCGTCCACGGATGGGGCAGGTAGGCGCCGAACAGCGCATAGAGGATGAACGCGCCGGTGATCGCGGGCATGATCCAGCCGTTGGTGCGGCGCATG
>JAJYXA010000199.1 GCA_021791235.1 Pseudomonadota bacterium | reverse complement strand
GGCGTTCCGCGAGTTCGTGCGGCATCCCGGACCGATCGTGATCGGCGCGGCGCCGGGCGCCAGCGTGCTGGGACCGATCTACGAGTATGCCTTCCTGATCGACGCGGATCTCAAGCGCCGCAACATCCGCGAGCGGGTGCCGATCACGCTGGTGACGCCCGAGCCCTGGCCCGGCCACCTGGGCCTCGGCAGCGAAGGCGCCAGCCGCGGTGCGGTGACCGCCGCGCTGGTCGATACCAAGATCAGCGTGATCTGCAACGCGCTGACGACACGCGTCGACCGGGACACCATTCATGTAGCCGAGTTGAACGCCGCCGGAACCATCAAGCAGTCGCACACGCTGCCTTATGCCTATTCGGTCTACTGGCCGGCCTTCGGCGGCGTGCCGGGAGTGCGCTCGGCAACCGGCCTGGTCAACGAGCGTGGACTGGTGGTGGTGGACGAATACCTGCGCAACCCGGATTACCCGAACGTATTCGCCCTCGGCGCCTGCGTGGCACAACCGGCGGTGGTCAGGACGCCGGTGCCGGTGGGCGCGCCCGACTCGGTGTATTCGATCCAGAAGGCCGGCGAGATCGTGGTGCAGAACATCCTCGCCCAGATCGGCGACGCGCCGCTGGTGAGCCATGTGCCGCAGCGCGCCAAGTGGCTGACCGACATGGGGAACACCGGCGCGACCTATCTGTCCGAGCCGCAGGTGCCGCTGCGCGATATCAACTGGATGCGCCAGGGACGCTGGGTGCATCAGGCCAAGGTCGATTTCGAAAAATATTTCGTCAACAGGATCCGCCTGCAACCCACAGACCAGGCACTTTCCGCCGCCTCGCGGATCGCCGGCGTAATGAGCCGGGTGCTGGCCGAGAAAAGCGGCGAGCCGGTGCCGCCGCTCATGGCCGGCCCAGGCGGCGGCAAGCCGCTGGAAATCCGGCTGCCGCAGGATCCCTGCGTCGAACTCAGGGCGCTGGCCAAGTCGGTAGGACGCGAACCCGATGCCCTGGCGGCCGAACTGCTGGCCGCAGCGGTGTCGGATGCCAAGTCGTTTCTGAACGAGGCGGGTGTCGAGGCGATGGCTATCGCCCGGCGGGAACTGCTGGTGGAGGGGCTTCCGGAACGTCAGCCAGGCGTCGAATTTCACGGTGGCGGGACGTGATCGGTTCAACCCGGGCCTCACGCGCTTGATCGCCTGGGCATAACATGTAAAGATTCATTAAAAATGAATCATTAAGCAACGCAACAGAAAGGAGAGCAGAACCATGGCGACCGATTTACCCGAACGCGACGCGGAAGGCTATCTGATCGAGCCCGCTGACTGGAACGAGGACGTGGCAAAAGTCCTCGCCGAGGGCGAGAACATCCAGCTCAACGACGACCACTGGGATGCCATCCGCTTCATGCGCGAATACTACGAGGAGCATCAGGTGGCGGCCGACGCCCGCTTCGTCATCAAGCATCTGGCCGAACGCATGGGCAAGGATGCGCAGAAGAAACTGTTCGAACTGTTCCCCTACGGCTATGTGAAGCAGGCCTGCAAGATCGCCGGCATGAAGCGTCCACGGGCCTGGAGCACGGGCTGACTCCGGCGGTTGGTAATAGGACATGGCGGTGATCCCTATCGATGACCTGAAGCAGCGTCCGCCGCTCACCGGCTGGGCGCCGTTCGCGCTCGGCTTCCGGCCATTTTTCCTCGCCGCAGGCATCTACGCCGTGCTGCTGATGGCACTGTGGCTGCTGGTTCTGCGCGGCGTCATCACCCCAGGCGAGCTGCCGCCCGCCGTGTGGCACGGCCACGAAATGCTGTTCGGCTTCGCTGTGGCCGTGATCGCCGGTTTCCTGCTCACCGCCGCACAAAACTGGACTGGCATCCGCACGCCGTCGGGGCGGCCGCTGGCCGCGCTGTTCCTGCTGTGGCTGGCGGGTCGCCTGGGCTTTCTGGTTCCGGGTATGCCCCCCGCACTGGTTGCGGGGATCGACTTCGCGTTCCTGCCGGTACTCGCGCTGACGCTCGCGCTGCCCATCCTCAAGGCGAAGCAGCTGCACAACTATCCCTTCCCCTTCATGTTGCTGGCGCTGGCGGTCGCCAATGCACTGGTACACGCTGAAGCGCTTGGCCTGTCCGAAACTGCCCGGCTGGGTCTGCACCTGGCGATCTACGTAGTGGTGGTGATGATTACGCTGATGGGCGGACGCGTGATTCCCAGCTTCACCGACAACAAGCTGCAGACCCGCGCGCGCCGCTGGAAAACCGTCGAATGGCTGGTGCCGGCCGTCACCGGGGGTGCGCTCATCGCCGCGCTGCTCGCCCCGGATTCGCGCGTCACTGCCCTGCTCGCTGCCATTGCCGCGGCGCTGCATGCGATCCGCCTGGCCGGCTGGTACACCCCTAAGCTCTGGTTGGTGCCGCTGCTGTGGATCCTGCACCTGGGCTATGCCTGGATTGCGTTCGGCTTCGCCCTGCTGGCACTGTCAGCGGCGGGGTTGAGCCCAGCGGCGGTCAACGCACTCCATGCTTTCACCGTGGGCGGAATCGGCGTGCTGACCCTCGGCATGATGGCGCGGGTGTCGCTCGGCCACACCGGCCGCCTGCTGGAACCCGCCCCGGTGATGACGCGGGCCTTCGTGCTGATCAATCTCGCTGCTCTGATCCGCGTCACGCTGCCCCTGTTTTTCCCCGGCGTTTACATGCAGATCATGACGGCTGCCGGACTGGCGTGGGTCGCCGCATTCGGCCTGTTCGCGTGGGTGTATGCCCCCATGCTGCTGCGCCCGCGCGTCGACGGAAAACCCGGCTGATCCCTGGCCCGCGCATTGACGCGCGCGGCCAAACCGGTGCAGGCTCTGCCTGCCTCCACTCCTGCCGATCCTGGCTGTTCCCATGAACCGCATTGCACGCTGGCTCGTCCTCTGCCTGTTGTCATTTCCGGTGCTGGCCGCCTCGCCCGACGGCGTGGTGGCGGTCTCGCAGCCTGCCGCGGCGGCTGCCGGCGCGCGCATCCTGGCGCAGGGCGGCAACGCCATCGATGCTGCCGCGGCAGTGCAGTTCGCGCTCAACGTGGTCGAGCCGCAGTCGTCCGGCATCGGCGGCGGCGGCTTCATGCTGGTCCACCTGGCCAGGACCGGCGAGACCTTCATCGTCGATTCGCGCGAACGCGCGCCGGCCGCGGCGAGCGCCGACATGTTCGCACCCGATGGCCTGCCGATGGAATTCCAGAAAGCCTCGACCAGCGGCCTCGCGGTCGGCGTGCCGGGCACCCTGCGCGGCGTCGACACCGCGCTGCGTCGCTGGGGCACGATGAAACTGGCGGCCACGCTGGCCCCCGCGATCGAGCTCGCCGAGCATGGTTTTCGCGTCAACCGCTTCCTCGCCGCCGACATCGCGAACGACGACGGCCGCACGCAACTGCAGCCGGAAACCGCCGCGACCTTCCGCCCCAGCGGCGTACCGCTGGCCGAGGGCGACTGGCTGGTGCAGCCCGACCTCGCGAAAACCTTGAAGCTGATTGCCGCCAAAGGCCCGGATGCCTTCTATCGCGGCCCGATCGCGCGGGCCATCGTCAAGGCCCAGCAGCGCGCGCGCAGCGAACTCGGCGAAACGGGCCGGGGCCGCATGACGCTGGCCGACCTGGCGCAGTATCGGGTGGCGATCCGCCCGCCCCTGATCGGCCACTATCGCGGCTGGACCCTCGCCGCCATGCCGCCGCCCTCTTCCGGCGGCCTCACCCTTCTGGAAATATTGAAACTGCTCGAGCGTTTTCCGCTCGGCGACGCGGCGCAGGGCTACGGCTTCGGCAGCCCCAAGACCCTGCACGTGATGATCGAGGCGATGCGCCTGGCCTTCGCCGACCGCGCGGTGTGGATCGGCGACGACGATGCCGCGC
>JAJYXA010000595.1 GCA_021791235.1 Pseudomonadota bacterium | reverse complement strand
AAGGGGCTTGGTGCTCATGCGGCCTCGCCGACGAAGGCAGCCATGCGCTTCGCCGCCTCGATACAGGCGTCCAGGCTGTCGACCAGCGCGATGCGGACGAAGCCCTTGCCCGGGTTGACGTTGGCGGCGTCGCGCGCCAGATAGCTGCCGGGCAGCACGGTGACGTGCTGTTTTTCATACAGGCCGCGCGCGAACGCGGCATCGTCGTCGCCCGGCACGCGCGCCCACAGATAGAAGGTGGCATCCGGCGCGTCGAACGCCAGCACGTCCTTCAGCATGGGCATGACGGCGGCGAATTTTTCGGCGTACTGGCGGCGGTTCTCGACCACGTGCGCCTCGTCGTTCCAGGCCGCGACGCTGGCGGCCTGCACCGCCGGGCACATCGCGCTGCCGTGGTAGGTGCGGTAGAGCAGGAACTGCTTCATCAGCGCGGCGTCGCCCGCGACCATGCCGGAGCGCAGGCCGGGCACGTTGGAGCGCTTCGACAGCGAGTTGAACACGATGAGATTTTTAAGGCCGCGGCCGAGTTGGTTTGCCGCAGTGAGCGCACCCAGTGGCGGCTGGCCTTCCTGAAAGTAAATCTCCGAATAGCATTCGTCGGCCGCGATGACGAAGCCGTGCGCATCGGACAGCTCGAACAGTTCCTTCCAGTCGGCCAGCGACATCACCTTGCCGGTGGGGTTGCCGGGCGAGCACACGTAAACCAGACTGATGCTTTCCCACAGGTCTTCCGGCACGCGCGACCAGTCCATGCGGAAGCCGTTTTCGGGCAGCGTGTTGAGGAAGAAGGGGCGGGCGCCGGCCAGCAGTGCCGCGCCTTCGTAGATCTGGTAGAAGGGGTTGGGCGAGACGACCGTGCGGCGGCCGTGGCGGCTCGAATCGACGGCGGCCTGGGCGAAGGCGAACAGCGCTTCGCGCGAGCCGTTGACCGGCAGCACCTCGGTCGCCGGGTCGAGCTTGACGCCGTAGCGGCGCCCGGCCCAGCCGGCGATGGATTGCCGCAGCGCATCCGAGCCCTGAGTGATGGGATAATTCGCCAGCCCGCCGAGTCCGGCGATCAGCGCGTCCTTGATGAAAGCGGGCGTCGGGTGCTTGGGTTCGCCGATCGACAGGTTGATCGGCGACAGCCCGGGATTCGGCGTCGTCCCGGCGAACAGCTCGCGCAGTTTCTGGAACGGATAGGGATGAAGTTGATCGAGACGCGGATTCATTGCAGTACGGAATTTAACCAAGCCACACATTATAAAGCCCCATGCCCTCACAACGCCTGCAGCGCACGCTTGCCATCAGCAGCCTGGTCTACGCCGCCTCTCTGTGGGGACTGGTGTGGTATCCCTATCGTCTGTTGAGCGAGGCGGGGGTGGGCGGCATCGCGTCGAGCCTGTTTACCTATGCGACGCCCTTGTTGCTGATCGGCTGGCTGCATGCCCGCGCGCTGCGCGAGGCGCGCGGGCGCTGGCCGTGGCTCGCCGCGCTCGGCCTGGCGGCGGGCTGGACCAACCTGGCCTACGTGCTTGCGGTGCTGGAAGGCGAAGTGGTGCGGGTGCTGCTGCTGTTCTACCTGTCGCCCTTGTGGACGGTGCTGTTCGCCCGTTTCCTGCTGCGCGAGAAACTCAACCGCGCCGGCTGGGCGGTGATGGCACTGGCGGCGGGCGGCGCGCTGGCCATGCTGTGGCAGCCGGGTGAGTGGCCGCTGCCGGCCAACCGCGCCGAGTGGCTCGGATTGTCGGCGGGGGTGATGTTTGCGGCGAGCAACGTCATCAGCCGCCACCTGGACGGCGTGGCCGAAGTCGCCAAGTCGGTGTCGGTGTGGGCCGGCGTGATGGTGCTGACGGTGATCGCCCTCGCGTTCCGGCCCGCCGAACTCGACTTCATGGCGAATGCCGCGACGACCACCTGGCTGCTTCTGGCCGGCGTGGGGATTGCCATCGGCAGCATGACCTACGCCGTGCAGTATGGTCTCGCGCGCGTGCCGGCCAACCAGGCCATCGTCATTTTCCTGTTCGAACTGGTGGTCGCGGCCGTCGCGGCTTACTTCCTGTCCGACGAACGCATGGGCGTGCAGGAATGGGTGGGGGCCGTCATGATCGTCACCGCCAGCCTGTTTTCCGGCCACATGGAAAACGATCAATCGAAAGAGGCAATCCATGTCTGATTCATGCCCTTCCGGCTGCGTCACCACCCTGTTGCACGCCGGCCTGCTGGTGTCCGAGCTGGCGCGGGCGAAATCCTTCTACGAATCCGTGCTGGGGTTGGCGCCGCATCCCAGGCGCCCCGACCTGCCGTATCCCGGCGCGTGGTATGACCTCGGCGGCGGCCAGCAGCTGCACCTGATGCAGTTGCCCAACCCCGATGCGGGCTCGGTGCGGCCCGAGCACGGCGGCCGCGACCGCCACATTGCATTGGCAGTGGGCAATATGGCTGCGCTGAAAAGCCGGCTCGACGCGGCAGGGGTGGCTTACACGGTCAGCAAGTCGGGGCGGGCGGCACTGTTCTGCCGTGATCCGGATATGAATACTTTGGAGTTCGTCGAAGTCAGCTGACCGGGTCGAACAGCCGCAGGCCCTCCCGCGCCAGCAGCGCCGCGCCGTAAGCGGCTTCGGTATGGGCGGCGCGCGCTACCGGGACGCCGAGCAGGCGCGCGCGGATGCGCGTCCAGACCGGGTTGCGGGCGCCGCCGCCGGCCGTGTCGACCCGGCCAAGCGGGGTGGCGCCGAGTTCGGCCAGCAGGCCGTAGCCGCGCGCCTCGATGCGGGCGAGGCTTTCCAGCAGGCCGTGCAGGAATTCGGTGTCGTCGGGCGGGCGCGGCGTCAGGCGCGGCGCAAGCTGCGGGTCGTTGACCGGGAAACGCTCGCCGGGTTTGGGAAGCGGCAGGTAGTCCAGCGGGCTGGCGACAGCCGGATCGATCTGTTCGCTGAGTGCGGCCAACTGGCGGTCGTCGAAGAACTGCCGCAGCACCGCGCCACCGGCGTTGGAAGCGCCGCCCGCCAGCCAGCGGCTGCCGAACCAGTGCGAATAGACGCCGTGCCCGGTCGATTCCACCGGGGTGTCGGACAGCAGTTTCAGGACCAGCGTGCTGCCGAGCGAGGTGACGGCATCACCGCTTCGGGTCACGCCGGCAGCCAGAAACGCGGCGATCGAATCGGTGGTGCCCGCATGCACCATGCAGCCGGGGTTCACGCCGAGATAGCGCGCGCGCGGACGCGACACGGTGGCGAGTCGGGAACCGGGCGCCACCGGCACCGGCAGGTAGTCGACATCGGCCAGGTATTCCACCCAGGCCGGCCATTGCAAGGTATCGAGGTCGAGACCCATCTTGAGGGCGTTGTGGTAGTCGGTCATCCCGACCCGGCCGCTCAGCAGGCCGGACAACCAGTCGGCCTGGTTGAGATAAAGCCGCGCGCCGGTGAGGCCGAGGCGCTTTTTCAGCCACAGGATCTTGGCCAGCCCCGAGGTCACCGCGGCGGCCGGGTGGCCGGGTGTGGCGGTTTTCGCGATCAGCCGGGCTTCCTCGACCGCGCGATCGTCGTTGTACAGCAGCGGCGGATGGCGCGGGCTCAGTTCCTCGTCGCAGGCGAGCACGGTGCCGGAGGTGCCGTCGAGCGCGATGTCCGACAACTGGGTGCGGATCGCCGGCGGCAGCGAGGCGACCAGGTCCCACAGCGCTTCGCGCCAGATGCCGGCGCGCTCGTAGTCGTCCAGCGTGCCGAAGTCGCGTTTGTCCTCGATGACGATCGCGCCTTCGGCGTCGATGACGCAGCTGCGCGCGCCCGAAGTGCCGAAATCGATGCCGAGGAAATACAATGGATTAGCCTCGGATATTCGACTGATGCTCGAACTGCGTGAGGTCGACGCGCGGCGCCGGCTGCCAGCCTTTCTT
>JAJYXA010000349.1 GCA_021791235.1 Pseudomonadota bacterium | reverse complement strand
CGGAGTGAATCGCAAGCCTTTCGTCGCCTTTGGCCGAGAATCAGACCTCACTGCAAGTCGACTGATACAACTGAAGCAAGTGAAATAAAGCTTCGTCACTTGCCTGTTATGCCAAACTACCGCCCACCTCCCAACAAGACATCCCCATGACCGCCCCCCGCCCCCGCTGCACCTGGTGCGGCACCGATCCGCTCTACTGCGCCTACCACGACGAGGAATGGGGCGTGCCGCTGCACGACGAGCGCGCGCTGTTCGAATTCCTGATCCTGGAAGGCGCGCAGGCCGGGTTGTCGTGGCTCACCATCCTGAAGAAGCGTGAAGGCTACCGGCGCGCGTTCGACAATTTCGACGTCGAGCGCATCGCGCGCTACGGCGAGGCGGACGTGGCGCGGCTGATGGCGGATGCGGGCATTGTGCGCAACCGACTGAAGATCGAATCGACGATTACCAACGCGCGCGCGACGCTGGCGCTGCGCGAGACGCTAGGCGGGCTGGACGCCTACTTCTGGAATTTCGTGGACGGCCGCCCAATAGACAACGCGAGGAAAAACATCGGGCAGGTGCCGGCCAGCACGCCGCTGTCCGACGCGATCAGCAAGGACCTGAAAAAGCGCGGCTTCAAGTTCGTCGGCTCGACCATCGTGTATGCGCACATGCAGGCCACGGGCATGGTCAACGACCATACGGTGGATTGCTTCCGCCATCGCGAGGTGGCCGGCGCAGCTCAGCGGAAGTAGCCGCTGGGCGATGCGCCGAACTGGCGCTTGAACATGGTGGCGAAGGCGCTCGGGCTGTTGTAGCCGAGGTTGAGTGCGACGTCGACGACCTTCACGCCCGCGGCCAGCTGCTCCAGCGCGGTGATGAGGCGCGCCTGCTGGCGCCATTGGCCGAAGGTCATGCCGGTTTGGCGGGCGAAGCGGCGCTGGATGGTCTTGGCGTCAACGCCCAGGCGACCTGCCCAGTCGGTGAGGGTGGAGGCATCGTCGGGCGCGTCGGTCAGGGCGCGGCAGATGGTCAGCAAATCCGGATCGGTGGGCTGCTGCAGATGCAGCGGCAGGCTGGGCAGCACCGCCACCTCGTCGAGCAGCAACTGCATCAGGCGGCCGTCGCGCGCACCCGGATCGTAGGGCTGCGCCACCGCGATGGCGGCCAGGATCAGTTCGCGCAGCAGCGGCGAGATGCCGACCACCCGGCAGCCGGCCGGCAAGTGCGCGCTGGCGTCGGAGCGGATGTAGACGGTGCGGACCTGGACGTCGCCGACCATGCGGATGCTGTGCGGTTCGCGCGCCGGCACCCAGAGCCCGCGCGTGGGCGGCACCACCCACTGGTCGCCCTGGGCGGACACGACCATGACGCCCTGCACGGCATGGATGAGCTGGCAGGTGGGATGGCTGTGGCTGGGCACCACGTGGCCGGTGGGATAGTCGATGGCCTTGCCGGTGACGGGCATGCGGCCCTGGTCCAGGTCCTGGCCGCCGTGCAGGTGAATGTCCATTTCGAAAAGGCCACTGCCTTATTTCAGCGAGACGGACAGGCATCTTAGCTCTAAATTGACGGTTCGTTTATCCCCGAACCTTCGCCATGACGACCGCGCATTCCGACGCCGACCGCACCGCCTTCAAGGTGCTGGGCGCGATCAGCTTCTCGCATTTCCTGAACGACACCATGCAGTCGCTGTTGATCGCGAGCTATCCGCTGTTCAAGCATGAATTCGATCTCAGCTTCGCGCAGATCGGGCTCATCACGCTGGCCTTCCAGTTCACCGCCTCGCTGCTGCAGCCGCTGGTGGGCGCCTATACCGACCGCCATCCGAAACCGTTCTCGCTGTCGCTGGGCATGGGCCTCACCCTGGCCGGGCTGCTCCTGCTGTCGCAGGCGACGACGTTTCCGCTGCTGCTGGCCGCGGCCGCGCTGATCGGCAGCGGCTCGTCGATCTTTCATCCGGAGGCGTCGCGGGTGGCGCGCATGGCCTCGGGCGGCCGGCATGGCCTGGCCCAGTCGATCTTCCAGGTCGGCGGCAACGCGGGCGCGGCCTTCGGCCCCTTGCTCGCGGCCTGGGTCGTGCTGCCGCACGGTCAGAAAAGCCTGGCCGTGTTTTCGCTCTTCGCGCTGCTGGCGATGATCGTGCTGGCGGGGGTCGGCATCTGGTACCGCGACCAGCACCGCAAGCCGAAAAAGGCCGCGCCCGCCGGCGGCCACAATCTGCCGCGTGGCCGCGTGCTGCGCACGCTGGCGGTGCTGATGGCGCTGATGTTCTCCAAGTTCTTCTACCTGGCCAGCATCAGCAGCTACCTGATCTTCTACCTGATGCAGCACTACGGCATCGGCGCACAGGAAGCGCAGTACCACCTGTTCTACTTCCTGTTCGCGGTGGCGGCGGGCACGCTGCTGGGCGGCCCCATCGGCGACCGCATCGGCCGCAAGCGGGTGATCTGGCTGTCCATCCTGGGCGTGGCGCCGTTCACGCTGGCGCTGCCCTACGTGGGGCTGGCCGCCTCGGCTGGGCTGACGCTGATCATCGGCTTCATGCTGGCCTCGGCCTTTCCGGCCATGGTGGTCTACGCGCAGGAACTGATGCCGGGCAAGGTCGGCACCGTGTCGGGGCTGTTCTTCGGGCTGGCGTTCGGCCTGGCCGGCATCGGCGCCGCCGTGCTGGGCGGGCTGGCCGACCACTGGGGCATCGAAACGGTCTACGTGCTGTGTTCGTTCCTGCCGCTGATCGGCCTGCTCGCGGTGTTCCTGCCGGACCTGCGCAGTCGGGTTGGCACGGTGCGGGCGAACCCCATGCCGGCGGCCACGATTCCGGCCAAATGACGCACGCCGGGTTTCCGCTCAGGCCAGGAAAAAACGCTGCGGCTGACGGTCCTGGCCGGCGCTAGGGAAGCGCTGAACAAGTTGATTCCGCTCATGGTTCGACAGGCTCACCACGAACGGAATCAACAAGTTACCGTTCGTCCTGAGCTTGTCGAAGGACTTGTTCAGCGCTTCCCTAGGCAGCGCGCGCCATCTCCCCAAGTTTGCGCACGGTGTTCCAGTTGCGGCTGGTCATCGGCACGCCCAGCAGGCGCTCCAGGGCGGCAGCGAGTTTGGACCGGCCGATGCCGTCCGGCGCGTGCAGATAGAGCACGTCGCTCGCCAGCTGAAAACGTTCGCTCGCGGCCCGGAGTTTTTCCAGGCCGTCAAGATTGGGTTGGGGCGGAACGCTCGCGAGGAAATTCACGTGCAGGGTGGCGGGCGCGGCCTCCGCTTCGGGATAGGGATTGCCTCGGATCACCTGTTCCAGCATCGGCCTCTCGAGCAGCCGCACCCAGGGTTCGAAGCCGTGGCTTTTGCCGATGGCGGCGCCGATCTTTTTCGACAGCAGTGCGGTATCGACTGCCTTGCCCTGGAACACCACGTTGCCGCTCTGAATGTAGGTCTCGACACCGCGCAGTCCGAGCCCTTCCAGCACCGCCGCCAGTTCTTTCATCGGCAGCGTGTTGTTCCCGCCGACGTTGATGCCGCGAAAGAGTGCGATATACGTTTTCACCGCGTTGCCTCCAGCGAGCGGGCGGACCGGGTTCGGCCTAGTCGACCGCTCCGCCGCCGAAACGCGCCTGGGCAAGCTCGGCGGCACGCACGACGGCACGGGCCTTGTTGAGGGTTTCCATCCATTCGTTGTCGGGCACCGAATCGGCGACGATGCCGGCGCCGGCCTGCGCGTAGAGCATGCCGTCCTTGACCACCGCGGTGCGGATGGCGATCGCCAGGTCCATGTCGCCGTTGAACCCCAGGTAGCCGACCGCGCCGGCGTAGATGCCGCGCTTGCTCGGTTCGAGTTCGTCGATGATTTCCATCGCGCGCACCTTGGGCGCGCCCGACACGGTGCCGGCCGGGAAGCT
>JAJYXA010000322.1 GCA_021791235.1 Pseudomonadota bacterium | reverse complement strand
CGCGAATGGCGGCAGATATGCGCGGCGTAGAGTTCGAGGAATTCCTCCCGCATCGCGGCGGAGCGGGCATCCTCGGGATGCAGGTCGAAACCGAGGCCGAGCAGGCCACGCGCGCCGTGCGAGGCCTGCGGACGGATGATTTCATCGGCGAGCGGCGCGAAGCCATGACGTGTGCGCTGCAGGTTGAGCGCGTGGCCGAGGTCGGGGGCAGTGTCGACCAGGGTGCCGTCGAGGTCGAACAGGACGGCGCGGATGTTCTCGAGCTTCACGGCCTTATTCCCCCCGTTGTGTCGCCATCAGGTAGTTGACGTCGGTATCGGCTTCCAGCTTGTACACCTTGGTCAGCGGGTTGTAGGTCATGCCGATCAGCTCCTGGGTGTCGAGCCCGGCTTCGCGCGCCATGCGGGCGAGTTCGGCGGGCTGGATGAACTTGGCGTAATCGTGGGTGCCGCGCGGCAGCAGGCGCAGGATGTACTCGGCGCCGATGATGGCGAACAGATAGCTCTTCGGGTTGCGGTTGAGCGTGGAGAAGAACACCCAGCCGCCCGGCTTGACCAGTTTCGCGCAGGCGGCGACCACCGAGGCGGGGTCGGGCACGTGCTCGAGCATTTCCATGCAGGTGACGACGTCGAACTCGCCCGCGTGCCGGTCGGCACAGTCCTCGGCCGACATCAGCTGGTAGTCGACGCTGCGGCCGGATTCGTAGAGGTGCAGTTTGGCGACCTTGAGCGCCTTCTCCGAGAGGTCGATGCCGCTGACGGTAGCGCCGGCGCCCGCCATCGCTTCGGCCAGGATGCCGCCGCCGCAGCCGACGTCGAGCACCTTCCTGCCGGCCAGCGGCGCCAGTTTGTCGATCCATTTCAGGCGCAGCGGATTGATTTCGTGCAGCGGCTTGAATTCGGAGTTCGGATCCCACCAGCGGTGGGCGAGCTCGGAAAATTTGGCGATTTCGGCGGGGTCGACGTTGCTCATGACTGTCCTTGTGCGGTGAGTTTGCCGTGCCAGTAGGCGGCGCGCGCGGTCAGGTCGTCGGTGTCGAGGCCGACCAGACGGCGTTCGTTCAGTTTCAGTATGCCGTCGACCCAGACGTGGGTGACGTGCTCGCGCCCGGCAACGTAAACCAGGTGCGAGACGGGGTCAAACACCGGCTGGCTGGACAGGGCATGCAGGTCGACCGCGACCAGATCGGCCCGCTTGCCCGGGACGATGCTGCCGATCTGGCTGTCCAGGTTGAGCGCGCGGGCGCCGTCGAGCGTCGCCATTTGCAGCGCGGCGGCGGCGGGCAGGGCGGCGGCGTCGCCGCTGACGCCCTTGGCCAGCAGGGCGGCCAGGCGCATCTCGGCGAACAGGTCGAGGCGGTTGTTGCTGGCGGCGCCGTCGGTGCCGAGACCGAGGTTGACGCCTGCCCGCATGAGCTGCGTCACCGGCGCGAGGCCGGAGGCGAGCTTCAGGTTCGAGCTCGGGCAGTGCGCCACATGGCAGCCGTGCTGCGCCAGCAACTCGATTTCGGCGTCGTTCATATGCACGGCGTGGACGCCGATGAAGTTCGGGCCCAGGAGGCCCAGCCGCGCCAGCCGTTCCAGCGGACGCACGCCGTATTGCTTGACGCTGTCGCGGATTTCGTCGACGGTTTCGTGAATGTGGATGTGAATGGGCAGGCCGAGCTGTTCGGCCAGGGTGTTGATGCGGCCGAAGCTGGCGTCGGCAATGGTGTAGGGCGCGTGCGGCGCGAAGCTAAAGCTCAACAGCGGCTCGTCCTTCAGTTCGTCGCGCACGGCGAGGCCCTTGGACAGGTAGTCGTCGGCGTCCGAGGCGTAGGCGCTGGGGAACTCCAGCACGATCATGCCCAGCGTGGCGCGCATGCCGGCCTGCAGGAAGGCCTCGCCCGCGGCCTGCGGGAAGAAATACATGTCGTTGCAGGTGGTGATGCCGCCCGCCAGCATTTCGGCGGCGGCAAGCAGGGTGCCGTCGCGCACGAAGGCTTCGGATACGTGCTTGTTTTCGGCCGGCCAGATGCGCTGGTTGAGCCAGTCCATCAGCGGCAGGTCGTCGGCCAGGCCGCGCAGCAGCGACATCGCGGCGTGGCCATGCAGGTTGACCAGGCCCGGGATCAGCGCATGGCCGGGCAAGGCGAGCGTCTGCGCGGCAGCGTAGCGGGCCTGGGCGGCATCGGCGGGCGGGACATCGAGGATCCTGCCGCCCTGCACGACCACGGCATGGCCGGTGAGCGCACCTGCGGGTTCGACGGGCGCCACCCATTGCGGCAGGAGAATAAGATCGGCGGGGGCTTTCATGGTGGCGTGGATTCTCACCGTTTACGATTAGATTGGCAAAGGCGGTCGCAGTTTGGCAAAGTCTGACGGGGCGGGCGGCCATGCTAAAATCACGGGCTTTGAAGCCTGAACAATAAAAGCCGGTTATGGAACAGTTTGCCAAGGAAACCCTCCCGGTCAGCCTCGAGGAGGAAATGCGACGCTCATATCTCGATTACGCGATGAGCGTGATCGTGGGGCGCGCCCTGCCGGATGTGCGCGACGGTCTGAAGCCCGTGCATCGCCGCGTACTGTTTGCAATGAACGAGCTGGGCAACGACTGGAACAAGGCTTACAAGAAGTCGGCCCGCGTGGTCGGCGACGTCATCGGTAAGTACCACCCGCACGGCGACACCGCGGTGTACGACACCATGGTGCGAATGGCGCAGGACTTCTCGCTGCGCTACCCCCTGATCGACGGCCAGGGCAACTTCGGCTCGGTCGACGGCGACAACGCGGCGGCGATGCGTTACACCGAGGTGCGCATGGCGAAGATCGCGCACGAGCTGCTGGCCGACCTCGACAAGGAAACGGTCGACTTCGGCCCCAACTACGACGGTTCCGAGCATGAGCCGCTGGTGCTGCCGACCAAGATACCCAATCTGCTGATCAACGGATCGTCCGGCATCGCGGTGGGCATGGCGACCAACATCCCGCCGCACAACCTGACCGACATCTGCACCGCGCTGTTTGCGCTGCTGGACGACCCCGAGACCGACATCGAGTCGCTGATCAGCATCGTCAAGGCGCCGGACTTCCCGACCGCCGGCATCATCTACGGCCTCTCCGGCGTGCGCGACGGCTACCGCACCGGCCGCGGCCGCGTGGTGATGCGCGCCACCTGCCATGTCGAGGATCTCGACAAGAGCGGCGGCAAGCAGGCCATCATCATCGACGAATTGCCCTACCAGGTGAACAAGGCCAATTTATTGATCAAGATCGGCGAGCTGGTGCGCGAGAAGCAGATCGACGGCATCGCCGACCTGCGCGACGAATCCGACAAGTCGGGCATGCGCGTCTACATCGAGCTGAAGCGCGGCGAGAACGCCGACGTCATCCTCAACAATCTGTACAAGCAGACGCAGATGCAGGACACCTTCGGCATGAACATGGTGGCGCTGATCGACGGCCAACCCAGATTGCTCAACCTGAAGGAGATGCTCGACGCCTTCCTGCGCCATCGCCGCGAAGTCGTCACCCGCCGCACCGTGTTCGACCTCAGGAAGGCGCGCGAACGCGGCCATATCCTGGAAGGCCTGGCGGTGGCGCTGGCCAACGTCGACGACATCGTCGAGCTGATCAAGAGTTCGGAAACGCCGGTGATCGCCAAGGAGCGCCTGCTCGGCCGCGCCTGGAAATCGGCGATGGTCGAGGAAATGCTGGCGCGCATCGATCCCGAGTTCTCGCGGCCGGTGAACATCGGGCCGGAATTCGGCCTGCACGCCGACGGCTACCGCCTGTCCGAGATCCAGGCGCAGCGCATCCTGGAAATGCAGCTGCAGCGCCTGACCAACCTGGAGTCGGACAAGATCATCGGCGAGTACAAGGAGATCATGGCGAAGATCGCCGACCTGCTCGACAT
>JAJYXA010000195.1 GCA_021791235.1 Pseudomonadota bacterium | reverse complement strand
GGGAGCAGGGCAAGAAGGGCATTTTCCTGTTCTTTGAAATGGACGACTGCCCGTTTTGCGCCCGCATGAAAAGTACCATCCTCAACCAGTCCGACGTTCAGGACACCTACCGCGCGCAGTTTCTGCTGTACCAGATCGACGTCAACGGCGATACGCAGATGACCGATTTCGAGGGCAGACAAACCACCGAAAAGGCGTTCGCGCTTGCCAACCGGGTGCGCGCCACGCCCACGATGCTGTTCTTCGATCTCGACGGCAAGCTGGTTACGCGCTATGTCGGCCCCACCAGGGACAAGGCCGAGTTCCTGCTGCTCGGCAAGTATGTGGCTGAAGGCAGCTACGCGACCGAACCCTTCACCCGATACAAGCAAGGCAAATGAGGCGCGCGACCTGGGTCGCGTTGCTGGCGTGCGCGCTTTCCGCCCCGGCGTCAGCCGAGCCGCTGACACTGGAGGAGGCGCTGGCGAGCGTGGCCGCGCCCCATCCCGACCGGCGGATTGCCGAAAGCGATCTGGCACTGGCACGGGCCAACCGTGACGAGGCGGCCAGCCGCCAGGATTTCAGTCTGTTTCTGGACGGCAGTCTGCGCACGGGACGTCAGCCGGGTGGCGACTGGAAGCCCGACAACATCGTGGCGCGCAAGCCGCTGTTCGATTTCGGCCGCAGCAGCCAGACCATCGCCGCGGCGGATGATGAGGTCGCTGCCCGGCAGGAGGCGCTCTACACCGTGGAAAGCCTGCGCCGCATCGACATCATGGCGCGTTACTTCGATGTGCTGATGGCCGACCGGCAGTACGCTGCCGACAACGAATTCATGGCGGTCGCCTATGTCGCGTGGGACAACGCGAAGGACCGTTTCAAGGTGGGCCAGATCAGCCAGCCCGATCTGCTGAAACTGGAAACCGAGTACCAGGATATCCGCGAGCGCCGGAACGCCAGCGAGCAGCGCATGCGCAGCACGCGGCAGCGGCTTGCCCAAGCCATTTACCGCCCTGACACGCTGCCCGAAGAACTGGTCGAGCCCCGGCTCCAGGACAATGCCCGCCCGGTACCGGACTACGAAACCCTGCTGCCCTGGGTCATGGCGAAGAACCCGCGCATCCTCGCCCTGCAGGCGCAGCTGGCGGCAGCGGATGCGCGCCTGGCGGCGATACGCGCGGAGCGCAATCCGACCCTCGACGCCGAGGTGATCGGCGGCGGCTACAGCCGGGAGTCGATCACGCGCGACGAGGCGAGTGCCGGGCTGGTGTTCACGATCCCGCTGTATCAGGGCGGGCGCGTGGACGCGCGGGTTGCACGCGAACGGGCGCAAAAGGAACGGACGGCCGCCGAGCTGGAAAAACTCAGGTTCGACCTGTCCGACACCCTCCTTGCGACCCTGCAGGAAATCGAATGGCTGCGCGGCAGCAGCCGCGCGGCCGCTGACAAGCAGGCCGAATACCGCGACTGGGCGCTGGAGCGGGCGCGTGCGGAATACGAACTGGAATTGAAAACCAACCTGGGCACCAGCATGGCCGAAACCCAGATGGCGCAAATACGTCGCAAGCAGGTGGAATACCGTCTGGCGCTGGCGCTGGCGCGACTGCAGGCATTGTCCGGCGGCAGTCTGCCGCCAGTTGAGGGAGCTCGGAAATGAATCAGCGCATGGCGGCCGTTGCACTGGCCGGATTGAGCCTGGCGGGCGCGAGCCCGTTGTGGGCGGCAGACAAGCTTGAGCTCACCACGCGCGTGTCCGGCGTGGTGGAAACGGTGCTGGTCAAACCCGGCCAGCGTGTCAAAAAGGGCGCCGTTCTGCTGCGTCTGGACAGGACCGTGCTGCAGGCACGCCTCGAGGAAGCCCAGGCGGAGCATATGCGTGCGCAGGCCGATGAGGTGGAAGCCAAACGCGAGCAGGGACGGGCACAGGAACTGTACGATCGCACGGTCTCGTCGACCAGCGAACTGGAGGCTGCTCAACTGCGCTACGCACGTGCCAAGGCAGCCCTGTCGGCTGCCCAGGCGCGCCGTGTGATTGCGCAAAAGAATCTGGCGGATGCCGAACTCAAGGCGCCGTTCGGCGGGGTGGTGGACGCGGTGCCGGGCGGGCCTGGCACCGTCGTGGCCGCGGATTGTCAACCGAAACCGCTGATCATCCTGAGCCCCGATCAGCGCTGAGTCGGCCGGCCCGGGCATTCCCGCCGGTCGGCTGTTTCAGGCAGGAGCCGTCAGCAAACGGCCCCCGACGAGGCTGTCAGCCGGCCAGGCGTTTGGCGACTTCGGCTTCCATTTCCGCAGCCTGATGCGGCGATGCGACAGCGGCGATCACCTTGTAGCACATCGGCAGGGCGGCGTTGAAAGCGGCCAGGTCCTGGACTTCGCTCATCTTCCGGTAGGCAGGGGACTTGGTTCCCACCAGCGCGGTCAGGAATTCCAGCGCATAGCTGCGGGCATTTTCCAGGTTGGCAACGGATTGTGCAGGCGTTGCCACCGTTGGCGCGGCAGGACGGGCGGCGGCAACCG
This sequence comes from Pseudomonadota bacterium, assembly GCA_021791235.1. The sequence goes on along the minus strand of JAJYXA010000195.1, from coordinate 1,398 downwards.
GAGCCGACTGTGACGTCGCCATGTTGCGCAGGGCCTGGATGAACCCGCTTTGCAGCAAGTCGTTCACCATCGCTTCCAGTTCGGCGCAGTGGGGCATCTTCTTGCAGAGTTCGCCAAACGAAATGCCGTTCCCCACGCTGAACAGGATCTGCCGGTGTCTGGGACGCAAGGTATGGCCGAGGTTGAAGATTTCTTCTTGTCCCTTCATCGTGCGGGACAATTGCATTGTCATGTCCATGGTCGCCTCCGTTGTTGTGATATAGGTGTTTCGCCTATGCCAGGCACTTTGCATAGCCTGTGCCAGGATGGAGGGGAATCCCGAAGCCCTTGATTGACAAGGCCTGTGGCGCGGTTGACCGAGGGCCGCGGGGGCGGGGTCGGCGGCAAAAATGTCGACCGCGTGACGGGTGGTTGAAATTTCGTCAGGGGACCGGGGAGAGAGGGCGCTGCGTCACGACGCTTCTGTGGGCGTTACGCAATTTTCGTCTGATGCCTCCCCGCAAAGGGGGGGCCGGGATGGCTTCAGCTGCGCGAGTCGGGGCCGGCGCGATTGTCGGCCGCCTGGGTGCGGGGGGTGTAATCCCAGTTGCGTTTCCACGCGTTGACTACAAGATAGGGGTAATCCGGCTGGCCCAAGCTGCCGTTATAGCGCCCCAGCGCGCGATACAGGTCGCCACGCTCGATATCGATGTAGTGGCGCAGGATAACCGCGCCATACCTCAAGTTCGTGCGCAGCTGAAACAGGTCCTGGTCGGGGCTGCCGATCGACTTGACCCAGAAGGGCATGACCTGCGTGTAGCCGCGTGCGCCCACAGGCGATACGGCATATTTGCGAAACCCGCTTTCGACCTGAATCAGCCCCAGCATCAACTGGGGATCGACGCCGGCGCGTGAGGCTTCCCAGTGCAGGGTGGTCAGGAATTCGATCCGTTCTGTCTCGTCGGGCATGCGCTTGGCGAGACGGCGCGACATTTCCTTCAGCCAGGCGGCTTCGTCGGCCGGATTGCGGAATGCGGTGCGGGTAACCGCAGTGTCTGCCAGAGACCGCTGCAGCGACGCACGCATGCTGGCCGACAGCTTTTCCTCGCGCTGGGCGCCCGCATGCGCGGGCTGGGCCAGCAGAAGGGCGGCAATCAGCAGGCTGATGTGCGTCGTCTTGTTCATGTCAGCGTTCCAGCAATCCTGTCAAAAAATTCCTTGCATCGGCGAGCGCGACTTTTTGTGCCTCGCCGCTCTGGCCGGGGTCGGCGCGGCGCGGCTGGTATTCGATCACGCCATCCTTCAACCCGCGCTCGCCAACCGTGATGCGGTGCGGGATGCCGATCAGCTCGGCATCGGCAAACATCACGCCGGGGCGTTCGTCGCGGTCGTCCAGCAGCACGTCGAACCCGGCGGCCG
>JAJYXA010000442.1 GCA_021791235.1 Pseudomonadota bacterium | reverse complement strand
GGACGGGTTGAACCTCACGCCATTAAGCGACGACCAAAGAACCACAAACTACTCACCGTTCCCCGCCACATCGCACGCGCGAAGATCCTCCGGTCGCGGCGCGCAACGGCTTAAGGTAGTGCCATGGGTTCCAGTCTCGAATTAGATTCCCAATTCCGTGCCACTACGATCAGGCCGCCAGCCTCAACTCGCAATGCAGCCCCGCACGGGTGGCCAGGGTTACCAGCATGTCCAGACTGAACTTGTCCCATTTGCCGCGCATCAGGTCGGACACACGGGACTGGCTGATGCCCAGCGCTTTGGCGGCTTCAACCTGGGTCCAGCCGCGTTTTTCGATGGCCAGACGCAGTTGCGCCATCAAGTCCGCGCGCATCGCCAGGATGGCGGCTTCTTCAGGCGGGAAGCCCAGGTCGGTGAAGACATTGCCGCTGGAGCGGATGATTTTTTCTTTCATGGCTCAATCTCCTATCAGCTTGTAGCGGCACGCAGCCAGATCGATGTCTTCCTTGCGGGTTTTCTGCGTTTTCTTGCGGAAAGCGTGAAGCACATACACGGCATTCTCGAACTTTGCCACGTAGATGACACGCCACTCACCCAGGACGTGCACCCGGATTTCGAAGGCCCCCGCGCCGACGGCAGGCATGGGCTTGAAATCGGATGGATTCAAACCACGCTGAACCTGCCATAACTCGAAACCCGAAGCGCGCCGGGCTTCCAGCGGAAAATCCGTCAGGTCATCCAGGCTGCTGCCCACGAATTTGAGCGCCTTCATTGCGGCAAAATATATAAGTATTTATATATTTGTCAAGGGGAGCCGAAGGACGACAATGACTCACGCCCCGCGCTGCCGCACCGTCTCATACAAACACAGCGCCGCCGACACCGAGACGTTGAGGCTTTCCACCGTGCCGCCGATGGGGATGCGCGCGACCTGGTCGCAGCTCTGCTTGACCAGGCGCCGGATACCCGCACCCTCGGCGCCGAGCACCCAGGCGATGCCGGTCTTGGCGTCGATGCCGGACAGGGGCTGGTCGCCGTCCATGTCGGCGGCGATGACCCAGATGTTGTGTTCCTTGAGGTCCGAGAGGGTGCGCGCGAGGTTGGTGACCATGATGTAGGGCACGGTTTCGGCAGCGCCCGAAGCGACTTTTTCCACCGTGGCGTTGATGCCGACGGCGTTGTCCTTCGGTGCGATGACGGCGTGCGCGCCGAAGGCGTCGGCCGAGCGCAGGATGGCGCCGAGGTTGTGCGGATCGGTGACGCCGTCGAGGATGACCAAGAGCGGCGGGCCCTGGATGTTTTCCAGCACCTCGTCGAGCGAATGCGTGAGCGCGACCGGCTTGACGCGGGCGACCACGCCCTGGTGCTTGGCGGCCTTGCCGACGAGCCGCCCCAGCCGGTCGGCTTCGACCTGCGCGAGCCTGACCTGGTTGTCCCTGGCCTGATGCACCAGGTCGCGCGCTCGCGCATCGCGCCGGGTCAGATCCAGATAGATTTCGAGCACGCCCGACGGATCGCGGCGCAGGCGGGCCAGCACGGCGTGGAAGCCGTAGATGAGTTTTTCTGCGGCGTGTTTATCGGCGGACTTCTCGTTCATTTCTTCTTGCCACTGCTCCGGGTTCTGGCGCTCTTCTTTTTCGGTGCTTCGGTTTCGGCCACTTCCTCGATCGCTTCGACCAGGCTGAAATCGATCTTGCTGGTCTCGATGTCGGCGCGCATCACCCTGATGCGCACGCGGTCGCCCAAGCGATATCTTTTCCCCGTTCGTTCGCCGAGCATCATGTGCCTGGCCTGGTCATAGTGGAAATAGTCCTGGCCGAGTTCGGAGACGTGGACCAGGCCTTCGATGAAGATGTCGTCGAGCGCGACGAAGATGCCGAAGCTGGTCACGGCGCTCACGGTGCCGTCGTATTCGTTGCCGATATGGTCGCGCATGAAATAGGTTTTCAACCAGGCGTCGACGTCGCGGGTGGCGTCGTCGGCACGGCGCTCGGTCATCGAGCAGTGCAGGCCGATTTCCGCCAGTCCCTTGGCGGGCAGTTTCTCGCCGTTCAGCACCGCCTTGATGCCGCGGTGTACCAGCAGGTCGGGATAGCGCCGGATCGGCGAGGTGAAGTGGGTGTAGGCCTCGTAGGCCAGGCCGAAGTGGCCCTTGTTGTCGGGGCTGTAGATCGCCTGCCTGAGCGAGCGCAGCATCACGGTCTGCAACAGGCCATGATCGGGACGATCCTTGATCTTCTCCAGGAGCGCCGCGTAATCCTTGGCGTGCGGCTTGTCGCCGCCGCCGAGGTCGAGGCCGAATTCGGCAAGGAATTCGCGCAGCGCAGCGAGCTTTTCCGCCGTCGGGCCTTCGTGCACCCGGTACAGCGCAGGCTGTTTGTGCTCGTGCAGGAAATCCGATGCGCAGACGTTGGCCGCCAGCATGCATTCCTCGATGATGCGGTGGGCGTCGTTGCGGATCACCGGAACGATCTCCCTGATCTTGCCCTGGTCGTCGAAAATGATCTGCGTCTCGGTCGAGCCGAAATCGATCGCGCCGCGCTTGGCGCGCGCCTTCAGCAGAACCCGGAACAGTTTATCCAGCGCCTCCAGATGCGGCATCAGCGCAGCCTGCTTCTTCTCCGGTTTGGCCGCGCCGGAGAGCCAGTCCCACACCTGGTTGTAGGTCAGCCGCGCGTGCGAATAGATCACAGCCGGGTAGAAGCGATATTCCTTGATGCTGCCGGTGCTGGTGATGCGCATGTCGCACACCATCGACAGGCGGTCGACCTCGGGGTTGAGCGAACACAGGCCGTTGGACAGCGCCTCCGGAAGCATGGGAATGACGCGACGCGGGAAGTACACCGAGTTGCCGCGGTTGTAGCCTTCGCCGTCGAGCGCATCGCGCGGCTGCACGTAATGGCTGACGTCGGCGATCGCCACCACCAGGCGGAAGCCGCTGCGGCCGAGCGGTTCGCAGTACACCGCGTCGTCGAAGTCGCGCGCGGTCTCGCCGTCGATGGTGACGAGCGGCAGATGGCGGATGTCCTCGCGCCCGGCCATGTCCTTCTTCAGCACCTTGTTCGGCAGCCTGGACGCCTGCGCCTCGACGTCGGGCGGAAACACATAGGGCAGATCGTGCTTCCTCAACGCGATCTCGATTTCCATGCCGGGGCCGGTGAAGCTGCCCAGCACCTCGGTGACGCGGCCCACCGCCTCGTTGTGCGCGCCGGGCTGGGTGACGATTTCCACCGTCACCACCTGGCCGGACTGCGCGGCGCCGGCGTGTTCGGCCGGGACGAGAATATCCTGGTTGATGCGGCGGTTTTCCGCGATCAGGAAGCCGACGCCGCCCTCGAGGTAGTAGCGGCCGACGACGAACTTGTTGACGTGCTCCAGCACCTCGACGATCTTGGCCTCGCGCCGTCCGCGGCGGTCGAAGCCCGCCACCCGCACCATCACGCGGTCGCCGTGCAGCACGCGGTGCATCTCCTTGGGCGACAGGTAGAGATCGTCGCCGCCCTCGTCCGGCACCACGAAGCCGAAGCCGTCGGGATGGCCTTCGACGCGGCCCTTGATGAGATCCAGTTTGTCCGGCAGGCACAACTGGCGCTTGCGGTTGAGCATCAGCTGGCCGTCGCGCTGCATCGCGCCGAGGCGGCGCTGGAACAGGTCGCGCTCGGCCTCGGTGATGTGCAGCTGCTCGACGAATGCGTCGACGTCGACCGGGCAGCCGGCCTCGGTCAGCAGCTGCAGGATGTATTCCCGGCTCGGCAGCGGCGATTCGTAGCGCTCGGTTTCGCGCTCATAGAACGGGTCGGCCAGGCGTATCGCCGGGATTTTGTGTTTGCTTGCGCGGCTGCGGGATTTTTTTGCGGGCATCTTCGTTGACAATTTATGGTTGGCTCTCTAAAATGCGCGC
>JAJYXA010000591.1 GCA_021791235.1 Pseudomonadota bacterium | reverse complement strand
GCTGACGATGGCGGCGATGTCGGGTCCGCGCTTGGCGGCCAGCCGGATGGCGTAGTAGGGGCCACGCGACAGGCCGACGATGCCGACCGGCTGTTTGCAGGCATTGGGCAGCGACTTCAGGTAGTCCAGTCCGGCCTCCACGTCCATTTCGGTGTCGGGGTTGTGGGCCGAGGGCCAGCGTTCGATGAAGCGGCCGCTCTGCCAGTCCGGGGCGACGACGAGGAAGCCCTGTTCGGCGAGTTCGCGCACGTGGGCGCGTTCATCGCCTTCGTAGCCACGCTTGGCATGGATGAACAGCACCGGCGGGAAGGGGCCTTTGCCCACGGGCGTGGCGACTTCGACCGGCACCTCGGTGCCGTCGGCGGACCTGATCGTGGTCTTGCTCAGTTCGACGCCTTGGGCGAAAGCCGGTGCGCCCAGCGCCGATGCTAAGATGGCGGCCGCAATGACATGTCTTTTCATGGTCCTCTCCTGTCGTTTTTCTGACCTTCATTCTAGGTCAGCACACCTGATTTCCTGTGCAGTCCAAACGTACCCCGGATGGCATTGCCACCCGGGGTATGCATACCCTTCCGGGCATAAATACCCATCCGGGCATCCATACGTTTCAGGGCATGGCCTCCCTGAAGGGCATACACAGCCATGAGCGCTTCCTTCGACGAGCCGACGATTCCGCCGCGGCTGCGGCGGCCGCTGGCGGCAATATGGATTTCACTGGGTCTGCACGCGGCGGTGATTGCGCTGGTGCAGGTGGCGCCCCCTGCGGGGAGCAGCGTGGAGTCGCCTGTGATCGAGGTGCGCCTGGTATCGACGCAGGCGGCGCCGGCTGCCATGGAAACGACACCTTCATCGCCTGCCGTCCGGCAACCGGATGCTGCACCGGCGACGCAGCTCGCACCGAGTGCGGCGCCGGAAGCGCTGCCCGTGGTCAAGCCTGTTGCGCCGCCGCCTTCATCGCCCGTCGGGACCCCGCATGCCGCACCACAGCCTGCTGCGCCCGCCTCCGCCACCGCTTCGGCGCCGTCAGCCGCGCCGGCTCCGGTGCCCCCGGCGACGCTCACCAGTTCGGTCGATCTCACCTATTACAGCGCACGCGATCTCGATGTGCAGCCGCGCGCCCTTCAGGTCATACGGCCGGACTATCCGATCGCGGCCGACCGCCAGAAGCTGTCCGGCAAAGTACGCCTGCAGTTGAAGCTGGAAACCGACGGTCGCGTCACCGACGTCGATGTCGTGAGCGCGAACCCGCCCGGACTATTCGAGGAATCGGCGATCAAGGCGTTTCGCGATGCGCGCTTTGCGCCGGCGCAAAAGAACGGCCACCCGGTACGTGCGCTGGTGGTGATCGAGGTGGTGTACGACTGGGCCGGACAAGCCCGCTAGAACCGCGGCAGGCCGCAGGATTCAGGATACCTGCGGCAGTGCGGCGAGGTCTTGCAGGATGGGGCAGTCGGGGCGGTGGTCGCCGTGGCAGGCCTGCGCGAGCGCGACCAGCGTGGTGCGCATCTCGGTCAGTGCGGCGATGCGGGCGTCGAGGTCGGCGAGGTGGACTTCGGCCAGGCGCTTGACGTCGGCGCTGGCGCGTTCGGGGTCGTCCCACAGCGACAGCAGTTGCCGGATCTGCTCGAGCGAGAACCCGAGGTCGCGCGCGCGGCGGATGAAACGCAGCAGATGGGCGTCGCGCGCATGGTATTGCCGATAGCCCGAGCGCGTGCGGCTGCTTGCGCGGATGAGGCCGATGCTTTCGTAATGGCGGATCATCTTGGCCGACACGCCACTGGCACGAGCGGCTTCACCGATGTTCATTCTGCCGGCCGCCAGCGCTTGAGCGTCAGCGCATTCGTCACCACGCTGACGCTGGAGAACGCCATCGCCGCGCCGGCGATCACAGGGTTGAGGAAGCCGAGCGCCGCGAGCGGGATGCCGACCACGTTGTAGACGAAGGCCCAGAACAGGTTCTGCCGGATCTTGGCGTAGGTGCGTTTGGAAATGTCGATGGCGTCGGCGACCAGCGCCGGGTCGCCGCGCATCAGCGTGATGCCGGCGGTGTGCATGGCGACGTCGCTGCCGGAGGACATGGCGATGCCGACATCGGCGGCGGCGAGTGCCGGCGCGTCGTTGATGCCGTCGCCCACCATCGCCACCGTGACGCCCGCCGTCTTCAATTGGCCCACGTGCGCGGCCTTGTCGGCCGGCAGCACTTCGGCCAGCACGCTGTCGATCCCGAGCGCCGCTGCGGCCGTCTGCGCGGCGCCGCGGTTGTCGCCGGTGAGCATGACGGTGCGGATGCCTTTCGCTTTCAGGCGGGCCACGCCTGCAGCTGCGCTGGCCTTGACCGCGTCGCCGAAGGCCAGCAGCCCGAGCGCGCGGCGGTCGCTGGCACGCGCCAGCCACGACACGGTGCGGCCGGCTGCTTCCAGTTCGGCTGCCGCGGCATCGAACGCTGCGGTATCGACACCGTTCTCGTCCATCAGCCGGCGATTGCCCAGCCACAGCGTTTCGCCGTTCACCTCGCCGGCGATGCCGCGCCCCGGCAGCGCCTGTTGTGCCCGCGCGGGCAGCGGCGTAACGGAAGCCGCCGCGGCCTCGGCCAGCACCGCACGCGCGAGCGGGTGCTCGCTTCCCGCCTGCAGTCCGGCCGCGATGGCCAATACTGCGTTTCGACTACCGCCTTCCGCTGCCACGCAGGCCGCCACGTGCGGCGTGCCGTCGGTGAGCGTGCCGGTCTTGTCGAACACGACGATATTGATCCTGTGCGCCAGTTCCAGCGCTTCGGCGTCCTTGATCAGGATGCCGTGGCGCGCGGCGACGCCCGTTCCCGCCATGATCGCCGTGGGGGTGGCGAGCCCGAGCGCGCAGGGGCAGGCGATCACCAGCACCGCCACCGCGTTGAGGATGGCCTGTTCGGCGTTGCCGCCCCACGCCCACCAGGCGACGAAGGTGATCAGCGCGATGCCCATCACCACCGGCACGAACACTGCGCTCACCTTGTCGACCAGCCTCTGAATGGGCGCCTTGGCGGCCTGCGCGTTCTCCACCAGGCGGATGATGCGCGCCAGCGTGGTCTCCGTCCCCACCGCCGTGGTGCGTGCAACCAGCACGCCCTGCGCGTTGATGGCGCCGCCGGTCACCGTGTCGCCCGGCTGCTTGTCGACCGGCAGCGATTCGCCGGTGAGCATGGATTCGTCGACCTGACTCATTCCCTCGATCACTTCGCCGTCTACCGGCACCCGTTCGCCGGGGCGGATCACCACGTGGTCGCCCACGCGGATCGCGTCGATCGGCAGATCGCGGTCGACGCCGTCGAGGCGCACGCGCGCGGTCGTCGGGCGCAGGGCCTGCAGGGCGCGGATGGCTTCGGTGGTCTGGCGCTTGGCACGTGCCTCCAGCCATTTGCCGAGCAGCACCAGGCTGATCACCACGGCCGAGGCATCGAAATAGAGATGCATGGCGTCGGCATGCGCCAGCAGCAGATACACGCTCAAGCCGTAGGCCGCACTGGTGCCGACCGCCACCAGCAGGTCCATGTTGCCGCTGCCGGCGCGCAGCGCCTTCCAGCCCGCGCGGTAGAAGCGCGCACCCAGCCAGAACTGCACCGGCGTCGCCAGCGCCAGTTGCAGCCAGACCGGCAGCATCCAGTGTGCACCGGCGAGGCTGCCGAGCATGGGCGCAATCAGCGGCAGCGATAGCGCGATCGCCAGCGCGACCGGCCACCAGTCGGGCAGCGTGCGGGCCGGCGCGACCGGGACTGCGCTGGCGGATTGCGGCAGCTGTGCGCCATAGCCGGCGCGTTCCACGGCGGCGATCAGCGCCGCGGCCGAGGCGCCCGGCGCCAGCTTCACGGTCGCCTGCTCGGTCGCCAGATTGACGCTGGCGTCGAGCACGCCGGGCACCTTGCTCAGG
>JAJYXA010000585.1 GCA_021791235.1 Pseudomonadota bacterium | reverse complement strand
TCAGCGTGATTTTTCCGGAAGTCGGCGAGTCGAGCCCGCCCAGCAGATGCAGCAGCGTGCTCTTGCCCGATCCCGAGGCGCCGACGATGGCGAGCGATTCGCCGGCACGGACTTCCAGGTCGACGCTGCCGAGCACCGGCACATCGGTCCTGCCCTGGCGGAAGATTTTGCAAAGCCCCGAACAACTCAGCACGACGCCATCGCCCTTCCCTGAATCCTGCCCCCCGAATTCCGACCCCTGCTCACTCATAGCGCAGCGCCTCCGCCGGATTGATGCGCGATGCGCGCCAGCTCGGGTACAGCGTGGCGACCAGGCTGATGAGCAGCGAGACCCCGCCGATGATGCCGACGTCGCTCCACTCCAGCCTGGACGGCAGCTCGTTGATGTAATACACGTCGGCCGGGAACAGGTCCATGCCGGCCAGTCGCTCGATGAAAGGCACGACGGTTTCGACATTGAGCGCGAGCAGCACGCCGCCGGCCACGCCGAGCACGGTGCCGAACACGCCGATGAAGGCGCCCTGCACGATGAAGATTTTCATGATCGAGGCGGGTTGGGCGCCGAGGGTGCGCAGGATGGCGATGTCGGACTGCTTGTCGGTCACCGCCATCACCAGGGTGGAGACGATGTTGAATGCGGCGACGGCGACGATCAGCAGCAGGATCAGGAACATCATGCGTTTTTCGATCGCGACGGCGCGGAAGAAATTGGCGTGGCTTTGCGTCCAGTCGGTGAGGTAGTAATCGCCGCTGAGGCTTTGCGACAGCTCCTGCGTCACGAAGGGCGCGCGGAACAGTTCGGTCAGCTTCAGCCGCACACCCGACACATCCTCGCCCAGCCGCAGCAGCTTCTGCGCATCCCGCAGGTGGATCAGCGCCAGGCCGGAATCGTACTCGAACATGCCGGCCTCGAAGATGCCGGTCACGGTGAACTGCTTGACGCGCGGCATCACCCCGGCCGGCGTGATGTTGCCCTGCGGCGTGAGCAGCACCAGCTTGTCGCCGGGAACCACGTTGAGTACCCGGGCCAGTTCGCCGCCCAGAATGATGCCGAATTCGCCCGCATGCAGATCGGTCAGCTTGCCGGCTTTCATATAGCGGGAAAAATCGGCGACCTGGCTTTCCAGTTCCGGCAGCACACCGCGAATGATCGCGCCGCGCACCATGTCGCCGTTGGCCAGCATCCCCTGCGCGTTGACATAGGGCGCACCCGACATCACGTCCTTGTTCTGTTGCGCCTGTGCCAGCACGCCGCGCCAGTCGGCCAGGCGATCCGCCCGACCGCTGATCTCCAGGTGCGCCGCCACGCCGAGAATGCGCGCGCGCAGTTCTTCCTGAAAACCGTTCATCACCGACAGCACCACGATCAGCGCCATCACGCCGAGCGCGATCCCCGCCATCGAGACGATGGAAATGAAGGAAATGAAATGGTTGCGGCGCTTGGCGTGAGTATAGCGCAGACCGATCAGAAGCTCAAAAGGAAGCAAAACAGGACTCGCTGAAGGAATGGCCGGAGTATGCCACAGCTGGTCTACTCGCCCAGCAGGTGCAGCACCACGCTGCGAATCTGCGCGGCGCGCCGGTGCTCGAAGACGTAAATGCCCTGCCAGGTGCCGAGCAGCGGCGCGCCGTCGGCAACCGGAATCGTCAGATGGGTTTGCGTCAGCGCCGCGCGCACGTGCGCCGGCATGTCGTCCGCGCCTTCCAGCGTGTGTTCATAGATCGGATCGCCTTCCGGAACCAGCCGCGACAGGAAGCGCTCCAGGTCGGTCTGTACCGTCGGATCGTAGTTTTCCTGGATCAGCAGGCTCGCCGAGGTGTGGCGGATGTACAGGGTGAGCAGCCCCTGCTTGAGCCCGCTGTCCTGCACCCAGTCGCGCACCCGCGGGGTGAAGGCATACAGACCCTTGCCGCGGGTGGGAACGGTGATTTCATGGAAAAGCTGGCGCATGGCCACCATTTTAGCGAATCCCCTTTGCTACACTCGGCAGATGCTTTTCCTCATTCCCCATCTGTTTCCGACAAAACACCTGCTGAAAGCGGCGGCCCCGGATCTGCATCTGCCCGCGCTGCAAACCCTGCTGGCGCGCGGCAGCCGCCGGCCCGGCCCGGACGGGGGCGTGGAAGCCGCGCTGTGCGAGGCCCTGGGAATCGAACGCCAGCAGGACTGGCCGCTCGCCCCGATCAGCCTGGCGGCCGATGGCGGTGAAGCCGGGGACGCCTACTGGCTGCGCGCCGACCCGGTGCATCTGCGGGTGATGCGCGATCGCATCGTGCTGGCGGGGAGCGACGTCCTTTCCTTGTCGCGCGAGGAGGCGGACGCCCTTGCCGACACCATCGGCCGGCATTTTGGTGCCGACCTCAGCCCGCTGCCCCTGCACCCGCGGCGCTGGTACCTGCGATTTCCCGAAGCGCCGCGCCTGACTACCACGCCGCTGTCGGTCGCAGTGGGATGCGATATCGATCCGCTGCTGCCGCAAGGCCCGGACGCCATGCGGTTTCGGTCCGAGTTGAATGAACTGCAAATGCTGCTGCACGCGCATCCGGTGAATCAGGCGCGTGAAGCGCGCGGCGAGCCGCCGATGAATTCGCTGTGGCTGTGGGGCGGCGGCGGTCTGCCCGTCACCTGTGCCCCCCCTGCTCTGCTGTATGCCGGGAATGCCGAAGCGCAGGCACTGGGAGCCTTCTGCAACGCGCGCGTGCAAGCGCTTCCCGCGCATCGGGACGCGCAATTGTTTGGCAGCGATGGGGTGATTCTGCTGGACGCCTTAACAAGTGCCGGACAGGTGGGCGACGCTTACGGCTGGCGCGAAGCGCTGCGTGAACTGGAGCAGGGCTGGTTCGTGCCGCTCTTGGGCACGCTTCGCAAAATCGGCCCGCGCGGCCTGCGTCTGCTTGACCCGGTCAGCGGCAAGGCACTGGACCTGCACGGACGCGACGCCTGGAAATTCTGGCGACGCCCGCACCGCCTGATCTCGATGCTGACCTGAAACGATCCGCGAGGCAGCTCAGACCGGCGTCGCCCATAGGTCGTGCTCGTCGGCTTCCTCGACGCGTACCTGGAGACGCGTCCCCGGCTGCCGATCGAACACCCCTTCGAGATAGACCACGCCGTCGATTTCCGGCGCATCGGCATGGCTGCGCGCCAGCGTACCCCCCTCGTCCTCCTCGTCGACGATGACCTCGATTTCGCGGCCGATCTTGGCATCGAGCCGGGCTGCCGAGATCTCCGCCTGCACTTCCATGAAGCGCTCCAGCCGTTCTTCCTTCAATTCTTCCGGCACGGCACCGGGCAATTTGTTGGCCGCCGCGCCTTCAACCGGCGAGTATTTGAAGCAGCCGACGCGGTCGAGCTGCGCTTCCTTCAGGAAAGCCAGCAATTCCTCGAACTCGGCATCCGTCTCGCCGGGAAAACCGACGATGAAGGTCGAGCGCAGCGTGAGGTCAGGCACCGCGGCGCGCCAGGACTGGATGCGGTCCAGCGTCTTCTCGACCGCGCCGGGCCGCTTCATCAGCTTGAGAATGCGCGGGCTGGCATGCTGAAACGGGATGTCGAGATAGGGCAGGATGATGCCGTCGGCCATCAGCGGAATCACGTCGTCGACGCTGGGATAGGGATACACATAATGCAGCCGCACCCATGCCCCCAGGCTGCCCAGTGCGCCGGCCAGTTCGGTCATGCGGGTTTTCAGCGGGCGGCCACTCCAGAAACCGGGGCGATATTTCACGTCCACCCCGTAGGCGCTGGTGTCCTGCGACACCACCAGCAGTTCCTGCACGCCGGCGCCGACCAGCGCCTCCGCCTCGCGCATCACCTCGCCGATCGGGCGGCTCACCAGATCGCCGCGCATCGACGGAATGATGCAGAAGGTGCAGCGGTGATTACAGCCTTCTGAAATTTTCAGGTAGGC
>JAJYXA010000300.1 GCA_021791235.1 Pseudomonadota bacterium | reverse complement strand
GACCTGCCCTTCGGCAGCTACCAGCCCTCGCCCGAGCGCGCGTTTGCCGCCGCCGCGCGGCTGATGGCGGCGGGCGCGCACATGGTCAAGCTGGAAGGCGGCGCGGTGATGGTCGACACCGTCGCCTTTCTGACGCAGCGCGGCATCCCGGTGTGCGCGCACGTCGGCCTCTTGCCGCAGTCGGTCAACCAGCTCGGCGGCTACAGGGTGCAGGGGCGCGAGGAAGCGGCCGCTGTGCAGCTGATCGCCGACGCGCGCGCGCTGGAAGCAGCCGGCGCCGGCCTGATCGTGCTGGAAATGGTGCCCGCCGCGCTGGGGCGGGCCGTCACCGAGGCGCTGACGATTCCGACCATCGGCATCGGTGCCGGCGCCGACTGTTCCGGCCAGGTGCTGGTGCTGTACGACATGCTGGGCCTGTACCCGCGCGCACCGAAATTCTCGAAGAACTTTCTCGAAGGCAGCAACGGTATCGAGGCCGCCGCACGCGCCTACGTCGCCGCCGTGAAGGACGGCGCCTTTCCCGCTGCCGAACACGCGTTCTGATTCTGATGCAAGTCGTCCATACCGTAGCCGAACTGCGCGCCGCGCTCGCTGGGCAGACCGGCACTGCTTTGGTGCCGACCATGGGCAACCTTCACGCCGGCCATGTGTCGCTGGTCGAACTGGCGAAGCAGCGCGGCCGCCCCGTCGTCTCGAGCATCTTCGTCAATCCGCTGCAGTTCGGCGCGGGCGAGGATTTCGAACGTTATCCGCGCACCCTTGCCGCCGACTGCGAGAAGCTCGCCACCGCTGGCTGCGACCTCGTGTTCGCGCCGGACGTCGCCGAGATGTATCCGGTGCCGCAGACCTTCACCGTGCAGGTGCCCGCCAGCCTGGCAAACGACCTGTGCGGTGCGTTCCGCCCCGGCCATTTCAGCGGTGTCGCCACCGTGGTGCTGAAACTCTTCAACCTGGTGCAGCCGCGCGTGGCCGTATTCGGCAAAAAGGATTTTCAGCAGCTGCATGTGATCCGCGACCTGGTACGGCAGTTCAACCTGTCGATCGGCATCGTCGGCGTCGACACCCTGCGCGAGGCCGACGGGCTGGCGATGAGTTCGAGGAATGGTTATCTGTCGGAAACCGAGCGCATGCAGGCACCGCAGTTGCAGCGCGAACTCGCCGCCATCGTGGCGGCCGCCCAGGCAGGCGAACGGGATTTCGGGACACTGTGCGCCGCCGCCTGCCGCCACCTGAAAATGGCGGGCTGGCGCGTCGACTATGTCGAATTGCGCGACGCCGCCACGCTCGCAGCGCCGACACCCGACAGCCGCCATCTGGTGGTGCTCGGCGCGGCCTGGCTGGGCAGCACGCGCCTGATAGACAACCTTGATTTCGATCTGGGAACATCCGCCTGAGGAAAAACTTTGCCTTGGGTCATGAAGGGTCAGCGGTTATAATATGAGCCCTTTCTTATATTGTTGAGGGCACCGTCATGCAAAGAACGATGCTCAAGTCCAAGCTGCACCGGGCGACCGTCACGCATTCCGAGCTGCATTACGAAGGCTCCTGCGCGATCGATGAAACCCTGCTGGACGCGGCCAACATCCACGAGTACGAGCAGATCCAGATCTACAACATCACGAATGGCGAGCGTTTCACGACGTATGCCATCCGTGCCGCGCGGGATTCCGGGATCATTTCGGTGAACGGCGCCGCCGCGCACAAGGCGAATCCGGGCGACCTCGTCATCATCGCCACCTATGCGGTCTACAACGAACTGGAGCTGACGCGCTACGCGCCGGAGCTGGTGTACGTGGACGCGGACAACCGCATCATGGACACGCGCCAGGCAATTCCGGTACAGGCGGCCTGATGCTGCGTTGACCCGACGAAAGAGGCCGGGATGTCCCGGCCTTTTTTATGGCCATCTGGAAGGCTATTTTAAGCCCCCTGTTCCATCCCATTCTGATTCAGTGACGAAAGCCGCAGCCTGGGACCTTTGCCGCCAAAGGTCTGCTCCATGTGTTGTTGCTGCCGTTCGGGCTTGGTGCCGTCATTGCCGATCTGAAAATCACCCCCATCACCTCAGGGTTACGGATTAAAATCCATTCGATGGTTGATCAAAATTCACTTTCCCCATACTTCAACGCCGACCGTCGAGAACTTTTGCATTTCCTCGGTGACGCTCGGTATTCTTCGGCAATAGATGTGGGGTGCGCTTCCGGCTTGTTGGGCAGAGAGCTGATTTCCAGTCGTACCGTCAAGGAATGCGACGGGATCGAATTGAACCCACACGCTGCGCGTGTCGCCGCAGATGGATTGCGCAAAGTATGGGAGGGCGCCATTGAAGCTGTATCTGGAACAATCCCTTGGCGTTCCTATGACTTGATCGTCATGGCTGATTTACTGGAACATCTTGCGGATCCTTGGCAGGCTCTGCGTGATTTGCATTCAAGCACGGGAGCCGAGGTCAATCTGCTGATCAGTGTTCCCAATGTGCGTCATAAAAGCGTTGTTTTCCCCTTGTTATTCTCGGGGCGTTTTGAATATCAAGATGCCGGAATCATGGATCGTACGCATCTTCATTTTTTTACGCGCTCGAGTTTATTGAAAATACTCGCCGACACCGGATGGAAAGTGCAGAAAGTAAGGCCGAATATCAAAGGCAAATATCTCAAATGGTGGTATCCACACCATTTGCTTGAAGAGTTTCTTGCAGTTCAGTACTTCGTCCTCGCCAGCAAATGACCTACCCATTGATGAGCGTGGCTATCCCCGCATACAACCATGCCGATTACATCGAAGCCTGCCTTGCCTCCGTTTGTGCGCAAACCTACCCCGAGCTTGAGATCGTGCTCGTCGATGATGGCTCTACGGACGACACCCTGTCCCGCGCAAAAGCCTTTCTAGATCGGCACGCCTCACGATTCCGCCGGATTGAAGTTTATTCACGCCCAAACCGCGGCGTGAGCGCAACATCAAATGAATGCATCGCCGCCTGTAGGGGGGAGTGGGTGCATTTGTTGGGGTCGGATGACACCTTGTTGCCGGACAAGGTCATGCGCGAGTGGCAAGCCATACAGGAGTGGGGCGATCCGGAACTGGCGCTGGTTTACGCCGATGTGGAAGATATCGACCACACGGGTCGGGGGCTCAACAGGCACGATCATGACCGCCCTTCTCCGGGCCCGGATCACAAGGCCTACGAGGCGTTGTTTCTGGGAAATCCGGTCATCAATCCTACTGTGGCATTACGCAGAGAGGCCTTTCTGGAAATCGGAGGCTTCGACGAAACGTTGGCACTGGAAGACTGGGATTGCTGGCTACGCCTTTCAGCCAAATATCCGATAGCTCGAGTACCTGAAGTGCTCGCATGCTACCGACGTCACGGTTCGCAAACCAGTCGTAACCAGGCGCGCATGTTGCATGCAATGATGCTTACTTTCGGCAAATTTCTAATGCAGCATGGTGATCTGGTCCCTTCTGAAATTCGCCAGAGAAGCTTTCGTAAGAACCTTCACCGGCTCTTTCGCTGGGCAAGAAAAAACCGGCCGTCGCTACTGCCGCTCTTGCTCAAGGACGCCCTGGCCAGCTTGTTTCTTATCCCTCAGGCTGAAAATTATTTTCGTTATGCCAAAGCCCTTGAACCAGGCTTGCATAAACCTATCCCAAAAATCACCGGGCCTGCCAAGCCGCTGTCCATCGTTATTTTTGAGGCGCTGCTCCAGGCCGATGATTACCATACCTATCTGTTTTCCATGCCAAGCTTTTTGACCTAGCGGAAAACGCAAGGTGAGCTTCACACACTGAATCCGGAATCCATTTTATTGCCGCGCCCGTGGAAAAGATCCGGGGCTAGGTCAATTTCCAGATGTCGTCGTTGTACTCCCGCATGGTGCGGTCGGTCGAGAAGAAACCGCTCGACGCCGTGTT
>JAJYXA010000245.1 GCA_021791235.1 Pseudomonadota bacterium | reverse complement strand
GGCGCAGGTCGACGTCCACCCCGGCGGTCGGCTCGTCGAGCACGATGACCGGCGGCTTGTGCACCAGCGCCTGCGCCACCAGCAGGCGGCGCTTCATGCCGCCCGACAGGCTCTGCGTGTTCTTGTCGGCATGCGGCGTGAGATCAAGGTGATGCATGATCTCGTCGATCCAGCCGTCGTTGTGCTTGAGCCCGAAGTAGCCGGACTGGATGCGCAGGGTTTCGCGCACATTGAAGAAGGGATCGTAGACCAGTTCCTGCGGCACCACACCGAGCGCGCGGCGCGCCTGGCGGTAGTCGAGTACCACGTCGTGGCCCATGATGGCGGCATGGCCGGCGTCGGCCCGGGTGAGTCCGGCCAGAATTGAAATGAGCGTGGTCTTGCCTGCCCCGTTGGGGCCCAGCAGGCCGAAGAACTCGCCTGGCTGAATGTCGAGCGAGACGCCGTCGAGCGCCTGGGTGGTGCGGAAACGCTTGCGCAGGTCGCTGACACGGATGGCAGGCGCCGCCTGATTCATGCCGGCAGCAGTTCAGACACGCCGTACAGTTCGGCCAGCGTGGTGAAGCTGGACGGCAGGCCGGTGCAGGTCAATGTGCGCCCGGCCTTGCGGGCCTGCCGCATGGCGCTGAATATGAGCGCAAGCGCTGCCGAATCGGCAATTTCAACTCCGCTGAAATCCAGGGTTTCAAGCCCCTTGGCCAGTTGGGGCTGCAGTTCGCGCAGCAGGCTACCCACGCTGTCGACCGTCACCGCACCGGCGATGCGACAGCAAGTGGCATCACATGCGATCACGAGCCGGAACGCGGCGCCGGCTGGGCGCCACCGCGTGCAGACTGCTCGCCCAGCGTCTTGATCAGGCCGTCAATCCCCTTCTGGCGAATGGTACTGGCAAAGGATGCACGGTAATTGGTGACCAGGCTGACGCCATCGATCGTCACGTCGTAAACCTTCCAGCCGAAGCTGGTCTTGTACATGCTGTAGTCGATGGGAATGGGTTGCCCACCCGGCTGACGAATTTCGGAGTGTACGGTCACGTCGGTGTCGTCCGGCTTCATCGTCAGCGGCTTGAACTCGACCGTCTGGTTGGTGAACGCCGTAAGCGAGGCGGAGTAGGTCCGCACCAGCAGGTTGCGGAACTGGGTCACCAGCGCCTGTTTCTGCTGGGCGGTGGCGCGCGGCCAGTTTTTTCCGACGGCCAGCTGGGTCATGCGGTTGAAGTCGAAATTGGGCAGGATTTTGGCTTCGACCAGTTGATACACCTTGCTCATATTGCCACTCTTGATTTCCTGGTCCTGCTTCAGGATGGCAATGACTTCCTGCGTGGTGCTGCGTGCCAGCACATCGGGCGGCGTGTCTGCGGCCAGCGCCGGGCTGATGTTGAGCCCCGACACCAGCGCCAGAAGCAGAAAAAACGTGCGCAACATAACTTTAAAGTCCTATTCGAAAAAGAGATATACGGGAAAATCGTCTACCAGGTAGACGCACTCGCGTTACTTGAGTTCACCCGTCAGGCGTGCCAGTTGCGCCACATTCATGTTGTAGTCGTTCACCGTACGCAGATATTCCGTCTGCACCAGCACGTAGTTCTTGATCGCATCGGCCACTTTGTCGGCGCTTTCCAGCCCGGCCGACATGTCGGCCAGCGACGCCACCATCCAGCGCCGCGCCGCCGCTGCGCCATCACTCAGGTCGCGCTGCGCATCGTAGTTGGCCTGGGCGTTGACGTAGGCCTCGCTCACTTCAAATGGAATGCCCGCCACCGCAAACGCCTTCTTGTGGTTGAGTGCTTCCAGTTCAGCCTGCGCCTGATTGACGCGCGCACTGGCGGTACCGAATACGGTGTCCCACTTCACCCCCACCACCGGAGTGAGGCCACCGTTATTGAAGGGGTCGTTGACGTAGGGGTTATCCAGCCGATCGCGCTGCGAAGCATAGTTGACCTGGCCGATCACGCCGGCGTATACATCCGGCATGCGATCCGCCTTCTTGGCCGCCACCAGGGCGCGGCGGGCGCGCAATCCGGCTTCGAGTTCCTGCATCTCCGGGCGATCCTGCAAGGCGCGCGCCTGGAATTCGGCCAGATCGATCTGCGGGAAGGGCACCGGCGCGATGCGATCGTCCGCCACCCTCAAGTTCTCTTTCAAGCCCACGCCGGTCAGCACTTTCAGGCCATCCAGGCTGATTTTCTCGACGGCACGCGCCTGACTCACATACTTGGCAAGCAGGCCTTTCGCGGTTTGCAACGCATACAGGTCGGACTGCTTGGACTCGCCGTTTTCCTTCTTGAGATTGCGCTCGACCGAGCTGATGGACTGATTCAGCCGATCCTGCATGTCTTCCAGGAAAACCCGGGTATCGCGCGCGGTCAGATAGCCGTAGTAGGCGCGTTTTGTGTCATACACTGTACCGGTGCGCGTCTTCTTGAGTTCGCCCTGCTTGAGGTCGACGTTGCCCTGTGCGGCTTCGCCATAATGTTCGATTTTGCCAAACGTGAAGAGCGGTTTGATCAGCGCGAAGTCGAGGTGCGTCCAGTCGGAAACGCCATTAAAACTGTTGCCGTCGGAGCGCGGCGTACACGGGAACGCCGTACACGACTGGGCGCCGTTCTGGTAAAACCCGCCCTCGACTTTCGGGGCCAGTCCGACGAAGGCATTGGCGCTGAGGCGCCAGCCGGCATTCCCCTGCACTTCCTCCACCATGCTGCGCGCGGCTTCGACCACCTGCTCGCGCTCCTTGATGCGAGGATCGGCCGCCAGGCTCATTTCCACGGCCTGCTGCAGATTGATGGTCTCCGCCTCACCGGGCAGAGCGGTCAGCAGCATGCCGGCTGCCAGGAGTATGCGGGTCAGTACGTTGCGTGTCATTTTGGTATCCCTTCTTGAGCTTTTCCTTCTTGAGCCTTGCCATATAAAAACTGGCCGATCAGATTTTCCAGCACCACGGCGTCCTGCGTGATCAGGATCCGATCCTTGTCTTTCAGCTTCGCGCTGTCGCCGCCGGCTTCCAGCCCGACGTATTGCTCGCCCAGCAGGCCCGAGGTCATGATGGATGCGGAGGTGTCCTTAGGAAAAGCATAGCGCTTGTCCAGACGAAGCGTGACGACCGCTTCGTATTTTTCATTGTCGAAATGGATATCCGCCACCCGGCCCACGACCACCCCCGCGCTTTTGACCGGTGCACGGGGCTTGAGGCCGCCGATGTTCTGAAAGTCGGCAAAGACCTCGTAGCTGTCAGCCGAATTTACGGTGCTCACACTGCCGACCTTGAGCGCCAGGAACAACAGCGCGCCGATGCCCGCGATGACGAATAATCCCACCCAGAGATCGAGTACGGTCCTGTTCATTTAATTGAGTCCCCGGAACATGAATGCAGTCAAAATAAAATCCAGTGCCAGCACGACCAGACTGGAGGTCACCACAGTCCGCGTGGTGGCGCCCGACACGCCTTCGGCGGTCGGTGGCGCGTCGTAGCCTTCGAACAGCGCGATGGTGGTGACGGCCACGCCGAACACCACGCTCTTGATGACGCCGTTCAGGATGTCCTGCTCGAAATCGACGGCACCCTGCATCTGCGACCAGAACGTGCCCTCGTCCACCCCGATCAGCCGCACGCCGACCAGGTAACCACCGAAAACACCCAATGCGGAGAACAGGGCGGCCAGCAAGGGCATGGAAATCACGCCCGCCCAGAAGCGCGGCGCGACCACCCGGGCAATCGGGTCGACCGCCATCATTTCCATCGCCGACAGTTGCTCGGTCGCCTTCATCAGGCCGATCTCCGCAGTGATGGCCGATCCGGCCCGGCTGGCAAACAGAAGCCCGGCCAGAACCGGCCCCAGTTCGCGCACCAGGGACAGCGCCACCAGCGTCCCCAGCGCCGATTCGGAACCATAGCGCTGCAGGGTTTCGTAGCCCTGC
>JAJYXA010000138.1 GCA_021791235.1 Pseudomonadota bacterium | reverse complement strand
CCTGGCGGCAGCGCTGGGGCCAGCGGCCGGCGCTGCTGGCAGCCAGCACGCGCGAGGGCGAGGAGGCACCCTTGCTGCGCGCCTTTGCCGACGCCGCGCCGGCCGAGGTGCTGCTGGTGCTGGTGCCGCGCCACCCGCAGCGCTTCGACGAAGTGGCAGGCCTGATCGAGGCGGCGGGCTTGTCGTACCAGCGCCGCAGTTCGGATGCGGCGCCCGATCCCGATACGCGGGTGCTGCTGGGCGACAGCCTCGGCGAGCTGTTCGCGTATTACGCGGCGTGCGACGTGGCTTTCATCGGCGGCAGCCTGATGCCTTTGGGCGGGCAGAACCTGATCGAGGCGGCGAGCGTGGGGCGGCCGGTGCTGGTGGGGCCGCACACCTTCAACTTCGAGGAAGCGACGCGGCTGGCGATCGAGGCCGGTGCGGCGGTGCGGGTGAACGATGCCGCGGCCTTGCTGGAAAACGCACTGAAGCTGCTGAACGATGGTCCGGCGCGCGCCCGCATGGGCGAGGCCGGGCTGGCTTTCGCCGCGCGCCATCGCGGCGCGGCGGAGCGGATGGCGGGGCTTGTTTCGCCGCTTCTGAAGGTGGGCTGATCGCTGCTACCGAAATGCGCTAGGCGACACACATCGGAGCGTCGTTCCGGCGCATGCCGGAACCCAGTTGAAACTGGACCCCGGTCTCCGCCGGGGTGACGACTGGAAGGTGTTGCTTACTGCGCCGCCGGCTTCAAATGCTGGTCGATCTCGGCCAGGTCGGCCGGGCTGAGGCTGCCGACGGCGGCCTTGAGCGCCAGCCCGGACAGCAGATAGGCGTAGCGCGCGCCGGCGAGGTCGCGGCGGGCGGACAGCACCTGCTGTTCGGCATTCAGGACGTCGAGGTTGGTGCGCACGCCGACGTCCAGGCCGAGCTTGGTGGAATCGAGCTGCGCCTGGGCGGACTTCAGCGCCTGCTCCAGCGCGCGCACGCGGGCGACGCCGCTGTTGACGTTGAGCCAGGCCTGACGGGCCTGCAGGCCGGCTTCGCGGGTGGCGACTTCAACATCCTGGCGTGCCTTTTCCTGGTTGGCGACGGCTTCGCGCACGCGCGAACTGGTCAGCCCGCCCTGGTAGATCGGCAGGTTGAGTTCCACGCCGATGCTGGCGGTGCGGGTGTCGACCTGCAGGGTGCCGAATTTCTGGTTGTTGCTGATGGTGTAGCCGGCGACGGCATCCAGCGTGGGCAGGTGGCCGGCGCGGTTGCGCTCGATTTCCTGGTCGGCGATGGTCCTGGCGATGCGCTGGATTTCGGCCTGCAGGTTGCCGTCGGCGGCGCGGTTCGCCCATTCGTCGATGTTGCCGGCTTCTGCCTGCAGGAGTTTGTTGTCGGTCAGCGTGTCGAGCGTGCCGGCCGGCTTGCCGATGAGTTTTTCCAGTGCGCGCAGGCGGATGTTGAGGCTGTTCCGCTCGGCGATTTCCTGCGCGACCGCGAGGTCATAGCGCGCCTGTGCTTCGTGGGTGTCGGTGATGGTGGCGGTGCCGACCTCGAAGTTGCGCCTGGCAGCGGCCAGCTGTTCGGTGATGGCGGTTTTCTGCGCGTTGATGAAAGCGATGTTGTCCTGCGACTGCAGCACGTCGAAATAAGCCTGCGCGACCCGCAGGATCAGATCCTGCTCGGCCGCCTTCAACTGCATTTCGGCGATCTTCACCTGGCCCTTGGCCTGTTCGTACTGCACCAGATTCTGCTTGCGGAACAGCGGTTGCGCGGCGGTCAGCGATAGGCCGTTGGAATCGAAATCGCCGCCGCCACCGGGCAGGCTGGAGTCGACGCTGTTGTAGCGCACGTTGCCGCCCAGATTGACGTTGGGCAAGAGCCCGGCGCGACCCTGCACCGCCTTTTCCCGGCCCGCCTGCCAGGCCGCGCGGGCGGCGGCGTATTGCGCATCGTAGGCCTGCGCGTCGCGGAAAGCGTCGGACAGGTTGATGGCGTGGGCGGCGGGCGCCAGGGCCAGCGTCAGCGCAAGAAACAGGGGTTTGAATTGCATGATGGTGGATCCAGTCCTTGGTAATCGGTTCAGTAGCGCGGCATGGCCGGATCGACCTCGTCGGCCCAGGCGGCCACGCCGCCCGACAGGTTGATGAGATTGCCGAAGCCTGCCGTTTCAAGATAGCGCGCGGCGTGATGGCTGCGAACGCCATGATGGCAGATGACCACGGTTTCGGCATCTTTGTTCAATTCCGACAGGCGCGCGGGCAACTCGCGCATCGGTATCAGGATCGCACCGGGCAGGCGGCACAGCTTCCATTCCCAAGGCTCGCGCACATCGAGCAGCACCGGGGTGTGTCCGGTCCGGAGATGGGCGGCGAGTTCGGCGGGGCGAAACTGGCGCATGCGCTCAGAATACAAACGCAGCGGGATGCGGGGCATTCAGCAGCGGCGCCACGCAGGTTTCGAACAGCGTCACGCTGCGAGTGGCGCCTGGCGCGGTGCAGGTGATCAACTGCGCCTGCATCACCGGCGCCTCGCCGACGATGGCGAACAGCCGTCCGCCGACCCTGAGGCGACGCCGGAACGCGTCCGACGGCAGCGGGGTCGAGCCGGTCAGCACGATCACGTCGAAACCGGCTTCGTCGGGCCAGTCACGGGCGGCGTCGCCGCTGTGCAGGCCGATGTTGGCGAAACCGTGCGCGCGCAGTTTCTGCGTCGCGGCGGCGGTGAATTCGGGCACGATGTCGACCGATACCACCTCGGCGGCACGGGATGCCAGCAGGGCGGCGAGGTAGCCGCTGCCGGTGCCGATTTCCAGCACACGGTCGGGTGGGCGAATCGCGAGCTCCTGGATCACGCGCGCTTCGAGCTTGGGCGTCCACATCGCCTGGCCGTGGCCGAGTGGGATTTCCATGTCGACGAAGGCCAGCGCGCGGTGCGCTTCCGGAACGAAATCTTCGCGGCGCACCTTGAACAGCAGGTCCAGCACGTCCTGATCCAGCACATCCCAGGGGCGGATCTGTTGTTCCACCATGTTGTAGCGCGCTTGCTCGATGTCCATGCGTACCCTTGTATATCAATAAGTTAGATGGGGTCTTGCCTTGCAATTATTCCACATTTCGGCTACCTTGAGCCGCTCGCCAGGGGTCTCCAGCCGGATGGTTTGCGGGATGGAGTGAGACATACCCTTTGAACCTGATGCGGTTGAGACCGCCGTAGGGAGGTGCGTCTGGCGCCTCCTGCTTTTCTGGAGCGCCACATGAACGCCAACCCCAAATTCCTAGCTGCCACCGCCCACGTCGACGAGGCGGCGGTGCAGCCGCTGCCCAATTCGCGCAAGATTTACGTGCAGGGCAGCCAGCCCGACATCCGCGTGCCGATGCGCGAGATCAGCCAGGCGGACACGCCCACCGGCTTCGGCGGGGAAAAGAATCCGCCGATCTTCGTCTACGACTGCTCCGGCCCCTACACCGATCCGGCGGCGCAAATCGACATCCGCCAAGGCTTGCCCGCGTTGCGCACGCGCTGGATCGAGGCGCGCGGCGACACCGAAATCCTGTCCGACCTGAGTTCGGAATACGGCCGCCGGCAGGCGGCGAATCCCGAACTGGCGACGATGCGCTTCCCCGGTCTCGCCCGCACGCCGCGCCGCGCCAAAGCGGGCATGAACGTCACCCAGATGCACTACGCGTGCCAGGGCATCATCACGCCGGAGATGGAATTCGTCGCCATCCGCGAGAACAACAACCGCGCCGCCTACCTGGAATCGCTGAAGCAGTCCGGCCCGATGGGCGAGAAGCTCGCCGCGCTGATGAACCGCCAGCATCCGGGGCAGAACTTCGGCGCGAACCTGCAGAACGAGATCACCCCCGAGTTCGTGCGAGACGAAATCGCCCGCGGCCGCGCCATCATCCCCAACAACATCAACCACCCGGAATCCGAGCCGATGATCA
>JAJYXA010000546.1 GCA_021791235.1 Pseudomonadota bacterium | reverse complement strand
CACCGTGAAGCCGGGTGAGGTGTTCGTGCGCGACCGCCTGACCGAGACCACCAAGAAAATCGGCGACCGCCTCGGCAATGACGGCTATGCGTTTGCCAACGTCAACGCGGTTCCCGAACTCGACAAGGAAAAAAGCACGGTCGCCTTTACGCTGTTCGTCGACCCCGGCCGCCGCGTCTACGTCAACCGCGTCAACGTGGCGGGCAACACCAAGACGCGCGACGAAGTGGTGCGCCGCGAAATCCGCCAGATGGAGGGCGCGTATTACGACGCCGAGAAGATCAACCGCTCGCGCGACCGTCTGAACCGTCTCGGCTACTTCAACGAAGTCAACATCGAGACGCCGAGCGTGTCGGGCACCACCGACCAGGTCGACGTCAACGTCAGCGTGGCCGAAAAATCGACCGGCAACGTGATGCTGGGCGCCGGCTTCTCCTCGTCCGAAGGCCTGGTGCTGTCGGGTTCGGTGTCGCAGAACAACGTGTTCGGCACCGGCAACCGGCTGTCGGCGCAGATCAACTCGGGCAGAATCAATACCGTGTATGCGCTGTCGTTCACCAACCCCTACTACACCATCGACGGCATCAGCCTGGGCTACGACCTGTACCGGCGCGACGTCGACGCGACTTCGCTCAGCAATTTCGGCGATTACAAGACCTCCACCTACGGTGCCGGGGTGCGCTTCGGCCTGCCGGTCAACGAGCGCGACTTCATATCCTTCGGTCTGACCTATGAGCAGACCTCGCTCACCACCACGGAGAGCAGCCCGAGCATCTACAAATTATTCCAAAGGGACTTCGGCAGCGACAACGACACGCTGCGCCTCGACACGTCCTGGGCGCGCGATACCCGCAACAGCTTCCTGTTCCCGACCCGGGGGCAGTTCCAGCGGGTGGCGGCGGAAGTCGGCACCCCGCTCGGGAGCCTGCAGTACTACAAGCTGTCGTTCCAGCATCAGCAGTACTTCACGCTGGGCAAAAATTTCACCCTCATGCTGAACGGCGAGGTGGGGATCGGCAGTGGCCTGTCCGGCAAGCCGATGCCGTTCTTCAAGAACTTCTATGCGGGCGGCAGCAGTTCGGTGCGCGGCTTCAAAAACGGCACCCTGGGACCGAAGGATTCGGCTGGCAATGCGATGGGCGGCGACAAGCGCGTGGTCGGCAACGCGGAACTCTTCTTCCCGCTGCCGGGACTCAAGGATGACCAGTCGCTGCGCATGTCTGCGTTCATCGATGTGGGCGCGACCTTCGGGCCGAACAATACAAATTCGAGTGGCGTCCAGGATGGCCTGTACGAAAAATTTTCCTTCAACGACTTGCGCTATTCGGCGGGGGTGGCGGTGCTGTGGGTTTCGCCGCTCGGCCCGCTCAAGTTCAGCCTGGCGCAGCCCCTGGTCAGCAAGACGGGCGACCAGGAGGAAGTGTTTCAATTCACCCTCGGCAGTACGTTCTGAGGGTTAGCCGTTACCGGAGTATTTGATGATGAAGTTCAAACAGCTTGCAGCCTCCCTGATTCTGGCGTCCGCGTTTGCCGTCGCGCCCGCCCTGGCCGACACCAAGATCGGCTTCGTCAACACCGAAAGGCTGCTGCGCGAAGCGCCGCTGTCGATCGCCGCGCAGAAGAAACTGGAGCGCGAATTTGCCGCGCGCGATCAGGAATTGCAAAAACTCGCCAAACAGGCGCGCGACCTGCAGGCGCAGCTCGACAAGGATGGCGTGACCATGTCGGACAGCGAGCGCAAGGCCAAGGAGCGCGACCTCGGCAATCTCAACCGCGATCTGCAACGCCAGGGGCGCGAATTCCGCGAAGATCTCAACCTGCGCCGCAACGAAGAGCTGGGGCAGATCCAGGAGCGCGCGCGCAAGGCGATCCAGGATATCGCCAAGGCCGAAAAATTCGACCTGATCGTCGAGCAGGCGGTTTACGTCGATCCCAGGAGCGACATCACCGACCGGGTGATGAAGGCGCTGGGCGGGAAATAAGCGTGGCCGTGGAAAATAAACTCGGCCGCGGAAAATAAGCGCCGATGGCCTTTACGCTGACCGAACTGGTCGCGCGTTTTGGCGGAGAGTTGCTGGGCGACGGCAGCGTCATGATTTGTCAGGTGGCGCCGCTGGATCGCGCCACGCCCGACGAAATCGGCTTCGTTTCGCAGGGCAAGTATCTGGCCCAGCTGGCGAGTACGCGGGCTGGCGCCGTCATTCTGCCTGCGGATGCGCGCGACGCCACCGACCTGCCGCGCATCCTCACGCCGAATCCCTACCTGTATTTCGCGCGCGTGTCCGCCCTGCTGAATCCGCCGCCGCGACCGCCTGCGGGCATCCATCCCGCGGCGACGGTTGCGCCGGACGCAAGGATCGCCGCGGATGCCAGCATCGCCGCCGGCGCCGTGATCGGCAGCGGCGCGGCGATTGGCGCCCGCACGGTCATTGGCGCCAACTGCGTCGTCGGCGACCAGGCCCGCATCGGCGCCGATTGCCTGCTGCACGCCAACGTCACCCTGTATCACCGCTGCGAAGTGGGCGACCGCGCCATCCTGCATTCGGGCTGCGTGATCGGCGCGGACGGTTTCGGCTTCGCGCCGAACGACGGCCGCTGGGAAAAAATCCCGCAGATCGGCCGCGTGCTGATCGGCGACGACGTCGAGGTCGGCGCCTGTACCACCATCGACCGCGGCGCGCTGGAAGACACGGTGATCGAGGAGGGGGTCAAGCTCGACAATCTGATCCAGGTCGCGCACAACGTGGTGATCGGCGCCCACACCGCGATCGCCGCCTGCACCGGGATCGCGGGGAGCGCCCGGATCGGCCGCCACTGCACGATCGGCGGCGCGGCGATGATCTTCGGCCACATCGAAATTGCCGACGGCACCCGCATCTCGACCAACACGCTGATCACCAAATCGCTGCCCAAGGCGGGCACCTACACCTCGGCGCTGCCGTTCTCCGAGCACGAGGTGTGGCAGAAGAACGCCGTCCACATGCGCAACCTCGACAAGCTGGTGAACCGCATCAAGCAGTTGGAAAAACGACTCAACGAACTCGAAAGCAAATCATGATCATGGACATCGAGCAGGTCATGCAGTACTTGCCGCACCGCTACCCATTCCTGCTGATCGACAAGGTCACCGAGCTCGAACTCGGCAAGTCCATCACCGCGGTCAAGAACGTCACCATCAACGAGCCGTTCTTCGCCGGTCACTTTCCCGGCGCGCCGGTGATGCCGGGTGTGCTGATCCTGGAAGCGATGGCGCAGGCGGCGGGGATTCTGTCGTTCAAGACCAAGAACTACACGCCGGAGCAGATCGGCATCATCTACTTCGCCGGCATCGACAACGCGCGCTTCAAGAAGCCGGTCAGGCCGGGCGATCAACTGGTGCTCAAGGCCGAGATCGTGCGCGAGATGCGCGGCATCTGGAAATACACCGGACGCGCCGAGGTCGACGGCGCGCTGGTCGCCGAAGCCGAACTGATGGCGACCCTGCGCGACAAGCCCTGACATGGCGAAGATTCATCCTACTGCCATCGTTGCGGCGGGGGCAAAGCTCGCTGGCGACGTCGAAATCGGCCCCTATACCCTCATCGGCGAACACGTCGAGATCGGCGCCGGCACCACGGTCGGCGCCCACGCCGTGATCACCGGCCACACCGCCATCGGCGCGCACAACCGCATCTTCCATTTCGTCTCGCTCGGCGAGGCGCCGCAGGACAAGAAATACGCCGGCGAGCCGACGCGGCTGGAAATCGGCGACCACAACGTGATCCGCGAGTTCTGCACCTTCAACACCGGCACCGTGCAGGACCGCGGCGTCACCACCATCGGCAGCCACAACTGGATCATGGCCTACGTCCACATCGCGCACGACTGCGTGGTGGGCGACCGCACCATCTTCGCCAACAACGCCTCGCTGGCAGGACACGCC
>JAJYXA010000296.1 GCA_021791235.1 Pseudomonadota bacterium | reverse complement strand
GACTATCGTGCCGCGCCCCATGGCGCGGCGGCACATCCGACCGAAGAACACTTCCTGCCGTTTTTCGTCGCGCTGGGCGCGGCAGACGGCGACCTGCCCACGCGCTATCGGCCGCCCTTCGCCTATGGCGGGCTGGCGATGGATGCCTATGTGTGGCAGGCCGCAAATTAGACAAGTAAAGGAACCCCTCATCGTGAGCACCCTGTTTTCCCCGATCACCCTCGGCAAACTGGCCCTGAACAACCGCATCGTCATCGCGCCGATGTGCCAGTACTCGGCCGACCAGGGCCGCGCAACCGACTGGCATTTGATTCACCTGGGCCACCTGGCCTTGTCCGGCGCCGGGCTGATGTTCATCGAGGCGACGGCGGTCGCGCCGGAAGGCCGCATCTCGCCCGACGACCTCGGCCTGTGGTCGGACGAGACCGAGGCGGCGCTGGCGCGCGTCCTGCAGTCGGTCCGCCAGTATTCCTCGATTCCCATCGCCCTCCAGCTGGCGCATGCCGGCCGCAAGGCCTCCACCGCAGTGCCGTGGGCGGGCGGCCAGCACCTCGCACCCGCCAGCGGCGGCTGGCAAACCCTTGCGCCCTCCGCCCTGCCCTTTGCGGTAGACGATACGCCGCCGCTCGCGCTGGGCGAGGCCGAACTGCAGCGCATCCGCAACGACTTCGTGACCGCGGCGCAACGCGCGCAGCGGCTCGGTGTCGACGTGATCGAACTGCACGCGGCGCACGGTTACCTGCTGCATCAATTCCTGTCGCCCCTGTCGAATGTGCGCGACGACCGCTATGGCGGCACGCTGGAAAACCGCATGCGCTTTCCACTCGAGGTGTTCGACGCGGTTCGCGCCGCGGTGCCGGCCGACCTGCCGGTGGGCATCCGCATATCCGCCACCGACTGGGTGGACGGCGGCTGGGAGATCGAGCAGAGCGTCGCTTTCGCCCGCGAACTGCAGCGCCACGGCTGCGCGTTCATCGACGTGTCGAGTGGCGGCCTGTCGCCCCTGCAGCAGATCCCGGTCGAGCCTGGCTATCAGGTTCCGTTCGCCGAACGGATCCGCCGCGAAACCGGTTTGCTAACGATCGCCGTCGGCCTCATCACCGAGCCGGGCCAGGCCGAAGCGATCGTGTCCACAGGCCAGGCCGACATGGTGGCACTCGCCCGCGGCATGCTGTACGACCCGCGCTGGCCCTGGCATGCGGCGGCGGAACTGGGCGCGCAGGTCGATGCGCCGAAACAGTACTGGCGTTCGCAGCCGCGGGAGTTTAAGAACCTTTTCAAATCCGGATAAAGGCAGCACCCGGACCGGCACAGGAGACCGCCCATGACCGAACACGCGCTTCAAGGGATCGAGTTGCTGCCCGCGAGCGGCCCGGTCAGGCAGCTGTTCATCCTGCTGCATGGCGTGGGCGGCACGGCGTCCGACCTGCTGCCCCTGGCCGAGGCGCTCGGGGCCGCCTTTCCCCAGGCGGCGTGCCTGCTCCCGGACGGCTTCTCCGAATTTGACGACGGAGCCAGCGGCCGGCAGTGGTTCTCCATCGACGGCGTGACCGGGGACAACCGGGCCGCGCGCGTGGCAGACGCCATGCCCGCCCTGCATGCCCTGGTGCGGCAGGCCCAGGACCGCTACAGGGTGATGCAGCCGGACACGGCGCTGGCCGGGTTCTCGCAGGGTGCGATCATGGCCCTGGAATACGCCATCGCGCATGACGGAAGCGTCGGCCGGGTCCTGGCATTTTCCGGGCGGTTTGCGAAACTGCCCGAGCAGGCGCCCGAGCTCACCACCCTGCACTTGCTGCACGGCAAGGACGACCGGATCATTCCGGTCGATCATGCCTATGCCGCCTATGAACGACTTTCGCAACATCAGGGGGACGCCACGCTGGACGTGGCATCCCATGTCGGCCACGAAATCCACGCCGCGCTGGTCGACCGCGCCGTGTATCGCCTGCAGACGTGCATTCCGCTGCGCACCTGGAAAAATGCGTTGAACAGCGCGGCATCGTGACGACCGCCTTCCGCAAGCCCGCCTCCGCCTGGACGCCGCTGCACCACCGCGTGTTCCGCTGCTGTGGATCGCGTCGGTCGCGTCGAACATCGCCAGCATCCACACCCGGGAGGTGATCAGGTAGCGGCGGCGGCACACCCATGCATCGCGCGACCGGATCGTGGCGGGCACGACCATGCTGTACGCGGCTGCTGGGAGCGATAAACGTCAGGACCGGACGCCGGGTTGTGGACCGCATTCAGAAAGTGCTTGCGCATCTGAATAAGAACGATTATCGTTACTTATACGCTAATTTTCTGGAGCCCCCATGAGAGCGCTTGTCTTCGCCTGTTTGATGTTCCCCCTTGCCAGCATGGCCGCCGATCTGGAGTTCGGCCTGACGATCAAGGACCATCGCTTCGCCCCGACCGAGTTGAAGGTGCCGGCCGGCAAGAAGATCAAGCTGGTGGTCAGCAATCAGGACAGCACGCCGGAAGAGTTCGAGAGCCATGAACTCAACCGCGAAAAACTGATCGCCGGCAATGGCAAGGCGACGATCTACATCGGCCCGCTCACGCCCGGCAAATACCCCTTCTACGGCGAATTCAACGAGAAGACCGCGCGCGGCGTGATCGTGGCGGAGTAAGACCATGTTCGGATCGGCCATCATCGTTTTCAGGGAAACCCTCGAGGCGGCCCTGCTCATCGGCATCATTGCGGCGGCCACGCGCGGCCTGTCCGGCCGCAATCTCTGGCTCGCCGTCGGCGTGGGCGCCGGACTGGCTGGCTCCCTGGTGGTGGCCGGCCTGACCGAGACCATCGCCGAGATGGCCGAGGGTGCCGGGCAGGAACTGTTCAACGCCGCCATTCTGGGCATCGCGGTGCTGATGCTGGGCTGGCACAACATCTGGATGGCCACCCATGGGCGCGAAATGGCCGCGCAGGCCAAGTCGGTGGGGAACGCTGTCAAATCAGGGCAGCGCGAGATGTCGGCGCTGGCCATCCTGATCGCGCTGGCCGTCCTCCGCGAGGGCTCGGAAACCGCCCTGTTTCTTTACGGGCTGGCCGCGAGCGCCGGCTCCAGCCGCGTTTCCATGCTGAGCGGCGGACTGCTGGGCCTGGTGGCCGGCATCGGTGCAGGCTGGGCGCTGTATTCGGGGCTTGCCCGCATCCCCCTGCGTCATTTCTTCACCGTCACCAGTGTCCTGATTCTCTTCCTGGCGGCCGGCATGGCCGGGCAAATGGCGCGCCTCCTGATCCAGGGCGACCTCATCCGCGCCCTCGCCAGCCCGCTCTGGGATTCCTCGTCCCTGCTGCCCATGGACTCGGTCCTCGGCAACCTGCTGCACCTGTTTGCCGGCTATGAGGCCCGCCCCAGCGGCATGCAGGTGCTGTTCTACGCGCTGACCTTCCTCGTCATCCTGGCCGGGATGCGCTGGAGTCGCCCCCGCATACCCCAGACAACCTGAAAGGAACCCCCGTGAAATCGAATGCAGCCTTGATCGCTGCGCTGGGCATGCTTTGTCTGCAAGCCGCCCACGCAGGTCCCGCCGACTACGTCTACACGCCCGCCGTGGAAAAAGGCGAGAAGGAGATCGACTTCAAATACGGCACCCAGGACAGCGATCCGCGTAAATCCCTGGGTAGCGTGGGATTGGGCTACGGCGCCAACGACTGGTGGTTCACCGAGGCCTACGTGAAGTATGCCAAGGAAGGCGGCAGCACCCGATACGATGCCTTCGAGTGGGAGAACAAGTTCCAGCTCACCGAGACCGGAAAATATCCGGTGGATGTCGGCTTCATCACCGAAGTCGAAATTCCCAGCAACCGTGATGAGGGCATCGAACTGAAAGTCGGCCCGCTGTTCCAGACCGAATTCGGCAAGCTGCAGCTGAACGCCAACATCCTGTTCGAGAAACGCTTCGACGCCGCCGTC